>CAZZAH010000063.1:0-6144 GCA_964652115.1 uncultured bacterium
TCAATCAGAAGTACGCGAACAGAGGCCTCGCGGTGTTCGGGGTCGACTCCTGGAACGGCTCGCAGGCGGACATGGAGACGTTCCGCGTGAGCTCGGGTGCGACCTATCCATTGCTCCAAGGGGGCGCGTCCTTCGGGCAGGCGTGCGATGTCTCGTACAACAGCTTCATCCTCGTCGACGCCGGAGGGACGGTGCGCTACGTGAGCGAAGGTCCTGCCGACACCGCGTACGACGAATCGACGCTCACGCAGCAAGTCGAGTTCTATCTGAACCGCGTGAGCGTTCCCAACCTGGCGACTTGGGGCGCCATCAAGACCCTCTACAACCGCTAGTCGAACAGGCTGCCGGCCCAGATCGCCGCTCATCCGAGTCGGCGTCCACCACCCTGCCCGTCGAGCGCAACGGCACTTGATCGATCTTCCAGGTCAATCATCCAGCGGCGTGGGACTCCTGCGCTCGCATAGGCGTGCGCCATGCCCCGACTCCACGGTCGGACGAAGGTAGGCTCCCTCGTAGTTTGCGCCGCGGAACGCCGGCGTGGTCTGGGAGTAGAGCCCGGCGTCCAAATCGAGATGATCCGCGAAGCCCTGGAGGTGCGCTGCGGACGAGATGGAGATCGGCCCCTCGAAGAAGCAGCCGATCAGGATCTTCAGCCCCAGCGCCCGCGCCACCTCGATCTGCCGCAGGCTGTCGCGGATCCCGCCGCACTTCGAAAGCTTGACGTTGATCCCGTCCACGCCGCCCGCGGCCGCCGCGCGAACCACGTCGGCGACGGCGCACACTTCTTCGTCGAGGTAGATCGGGATCCGCAGGTGTTTTCGTAGCGTCGCGTACTCGGAGATCTGTCCTACCGGGAGCGGTTGCTCGAGAAAGAGCACGCCGCATTCCGCCAGCGCGGGCCCAAGTCGAGCGGTCAGTTCCGCGTCCCACCCTTGATTGGCGTCGAGCCAGAACGCGGCGTCGTTGCCGAGCTCGCGACGCACCGCGCGAAGCAGTCCCGCTTCGGTTTCGCGGCCGACCTTGAGCTTGAAGGTGCGGATCCCACATTGCCGCCATCGCGCGACCTTTGCCAGCACCTCCGTGTCGGGTTGAATTCCGATCGAGAGCGCGCTCGGCACTTCACGACGCGGCGCCAGAAGCCATCGTCCGAGCGGCAGGTCGCACCGCTTCGCGATCAGATCGTGGAGCGCGAGGTCGACCGCGGCGCGAGCGCTCGGATGCCGAATCGACTCGAGGATGGTGTGCATGTCCCAGATCGATTCGCCGATCAGCCGAAGCGACTCCAGCTCCTTGAGCGGCTCCTCGATCGAGTAGGCGAAGGCCTCGCCGTGACCCCATTGCGTTCCGCAGCGAAGCTTGACCCAGAGCGTGCGGTGCTCGCGGATCTGACGCGTGTGGGTGCGGAACTCTTCCTGGAGACGGACCTCGAGCGTGTCGATCAGGGCCGCGTGGATTCGGTCACTCGCCCCTGAGCGTGACGCGCGGGCCGTGCTGACGCGGGCCATCGATCTCTCCTGGTAAAGCGAGAGCGGCCGCGATCGGGCTTACCGATCAGGTCCGTGATAGTCGCACCGCGTGCCGCAGGTCTCGAAGACGCTCACGCGA
Organism: uncultured bacterium; assembly: GCA_964652115.1. Taxonomy (GTDB): domain Bacteria; phylum Eisenbacteria; class RBG-16-71-46; order CAIMUX01; family CAIMUX01; genus JADJQY01. The sequence continues at coordinate 1,606 of CAZZAH010000063.1, forward strand.
TGAAGGCCGGGCAGTCCGCCCTGCAATCGTTCCCAGATCCAGGCGGCCAGATGCTCCGCGGTCGGATTCTCGAGGCCGGGCACTGCATTCAAGAGCGTGTGGTCGAGCTCGTCGACCAGCGGACGCACCCGCGCGCTCATCTCGCCGTAGTCGAGGAACCATCCTGCCGAAGGGTGCACCTCACCACGCACCTCCACCTCGAAGCGAAAGCTGTGGCCATGGAGCCGGCGACATCGATGCGCTTCGGGCGCGCCCGGAAGAAAGTGGGCGGCCTCGAAGCCGAAGCTCTTGCTCAAGGTCACGGTCACTCGGATTCTCCCTCGCGAGCGTTCGCCGCTTTGGCCCGCCGCGGTTCGACCACGCGCGGATCGAGCACGCCAGCCTCGCGGAACCCGCGCTCTCGAATGCGGCAGCTGTCACACTCGCCGCAGGGCACTCCTCCGCGGCCCGGATCGTAGCAGCTCGACGTCCAACCGAAGTCGACCCCGAGCGCCAAGCCTCGCCGGATGATCTCGGCCTTGGTCAAGCGAAGGAGCGGCGCTTCGAGGCGAAGCGGTCGCCCTTCGACGCCGGCGCGAGTCGCGAGCGCGGCCATCCGCTCGTAGGCCTCGAGGTACTCGGGTCGACAGTCGGGATAGCCGCTGTAGTCGACCGCGTTCACGCCGAGGAAGATCGCCTCCGCTTCGAGCACCTCCGCCCAACCGAGCGCAAGCGAGAGGAAGACGGTGTTGCGCGCGGGAACGTAGGTCGACGGAATCTCCGAGGTGGAATCCTCCGATCTCTTCGGCACGCTCGCGCCCCCCGCGAGCAGCGTCGAGCCGCCGAAGACCGAGAGGTCGAGCTCCACGATCTCGTGGCGTAGCGCGCCGAGCCGCGATGCGACCACGCGCGCGCACTCGAGCTCCACGCTGTGCTTCTGCCCGTAGGAGACGCTGAGCGCAAAGCACTCGAAGCCGCGGTCGCGCGCTTCCGCCAGGGTGACCGCCGAATCGAGGCCCCCGCTCACGAGGCAAACCGCGCGCTTCCGCGTCGCACCCGCGCTAGACACCGGGTCGATCTCCGAAGAGCACCTTGTGCACTTGAAGCTGCATCCGGATCGGCAGTCGATCGGCGAGGATCCACGTCGCCAACTCCGTCGGAGGAAGCTGATCCCAAACCGGCGAGAAGAGCACCACGCGCGGCGACGAGAGCTCGACCTTCGTGAGTTGCTCCTTCGCCCACTCATAGTCGGCGCGTGAGGCCAGCACGAACTTGACCTCATCGCGCGGCTTGAGCTTCGCGAGGTTTTCCCATCGATTGCGCGAGCTCTCGCCGGAGTCGGGACACTTGAGGTCGAGGATGATCGCGACCCTTGGATCGACGTTTTCTATCGACAAGGCACCACTGGTTTCGAGCAGCACCTCATATCCTTCGTCGGCCAGACAGGAGAGCAGCTCGTGCACGGCGGGCTGCGCCAAGGGTTCGCCCCCGGTCACCTCGACCAAGCGGCAGTCGAACCCACGCACCTGGGCAAGGATCTCCTCGAAGGCGCGGCGCTCACCTCCGTGAAACGCGTAGGCGGTATCGCACCATCGGCAGCGGAGGGGACAGCCGGTGAGGCGCACGAATACGCAAGGGCGGCCCGCGTGCGTCGACTCGCCCTGAATGCTGTGAAAGATCTCGGTCACGCGGAGCTGGCGCTCCACTCGCGTCATGTGTTCGAGGCTTGCCATGAACTGCCGAGGATAGCGCACGCCGCGTGGTCCGGCCAACCGCGCGACCGACGTCCTATCCCGAGTAGTCCGCGCGAATCCGCTCGAGCGGAACGCCCAGTTCGCGCAAGGACGCGCGCGCTTCGGTCACGAACTCCGGTCGGCCGCAAAGATAGATGGTCCATCCCGGGCAACGAGGGGCGCGCGCCAGCAGCGCCTCGGTCACGCGAGCGCGACGCACGCCCGGCGCCTCCTCGCGTGTCACCAGCGGCACGAGCTCGAAGCGGTCGAAGCGCTCACTCAGCGCGGTCAGCTCCGCGAGGAAGGGCAGATCGCTCAGGCTCCGGTGCCCGAGGAGTAGGAGCGCCGGCGGGGGATTCGGTGCTCCCCATCGGTCCAGGATCATCGATCGGATCGGGGCGATGCCGCTTCCGGTCGCGGCGAAGAGATGGCCTGGGGCGTCGATCGCCACGCCGAGGGAACCGAAGGGGCCCAAGTACTCCACCCGCTCCCCCACTTGCCGGAAGACCGCGTCGCTGACCGAGCGGCTCGAGAGGAGAAACTCCAGGCGGGAATGTGCGGGAGGCGAAGCGATCGAGAAGGGGCTTTCGAAGCCGCGATGGTCGCGCAGATGGAGGTACTGCCCTGCGCGGAACGCAATCGGCTCATCCGGCTCGAGGACGACCCGACGAACCGCGGGCGTGAGCGCCTCGGTCTCCACGATTGCCGCTCCACGCCACCCGGTTGCCATGCGTCTCCTTCGGTCGTGGCGGAGTCTAGCCAGGGAGCGGCGCTCCGGCAAGGTACCGTGCCCCGCTTAGCCGGGATCGAGCTCCGGGCCGCTCGGACCGAGGAGGGCGAGCACCGCGCGGCTCCCTTCGGGAAACCGGTAGCACTCGAGATGCGTCGCGCGCGCCCACCGCACAGCTTGCGCGGACACGGGCCATGGCTGACCGCCGACGTAATCACAGAGGTGAAATTCGATCTCCACCGTTCGATCGGGATAGGGATGCCGCACGGTCAGCAGGTGCGCACGCCACGTCGCCTCGACCCCCGTCTCCTCCCGCAGCTCGCGCAGCGCGCACTCGACCGGCGACTCACCCGCCTCGATCTTCCCGCCCGGAAACTCCCAGAGGTCGGGAAGGTGGCCGCCGGGCATGCGGTGGCCGATCAGATAGAAGCGTTCGGTCGCCGGGTCGGTGGACTCCCTCGAGACCACCGCCACCGCGACCCGCACCACCCCGCCACCGGCCGCCTCTGGGCTAGGCGGGAACATATTCCTCGCGATTCGGGTTGAACGCGCCCGATCGCATCGAATAAGCCCTACTGCACGTAGCTTTCCACGGCGCGCGCATCGCCGGACGAAACAGCTCAAACGAAACAGTGACGAGGGTAGACCATCGAAACGGGGCACGCGGCCGTCCCATCGCCCCCCTCGGCCGCAAGAAGGAGGAATGAGGAAGATGAAACGAGGTCTGATCCCTGTGGCGTTGGCCTTTGGCATTCTGGGGACGGCGGTGCTTCTCGCGCGGCCGCTCGAGATGCGCTTCCGCCTCGCCCCCATTCAGCAGAAAGAAGTATCGGTCTCCCTCAACGAATCGAACGCGCGCGCGCAGTCGGCCGAGGAAGGGATCGAGAACCTGCGCAGTCAGAGCCGGGCCTTCGTGCACATCGCCAAGGAGATCATGCCGGCGGTGGTGAGCATCAACAGCACGCGCACCGTGAGCCCGACCGGCGGCGACGGAAACCCCCGCATGTTCGGCGACGATTTCTTCGGACGCTTCTTTGATCAGCCGCAATCCTTCGCTCAACGTGGCAGCGGGTCCGGGGTCATCGTGGATCAGAGTGGTTACATCCTAACGAACAACCATGTGGTCGCCAACGCGGACGAGCTCGAGGTGGTGCTGGAAGACGGCCGCACCTTCAAGGCCGAGCTCATCGGACGCGACGAGAAGAGCGACGTGGCGGTAATCAAGATCGACGCGAAGAACATCACCGCGGCTGAGCTCGGCAACTCCGACCATCTCGAGGTCGGCGAGTGGGTGCTCGCGTGCGGCAATCCCTTCCAGCTCTCCTCGACCGTCACCGCGGGCATCGTGAGCGCGGTCGGACGGAGCGACATCGGCCTCACCGACTACGAGAACTTCATCCAGACCGACGCGGCCATCAATCCGGGCAACTCGGGCGGCGCGCTGGTCAACCTCGACGGACAGGTGGTGGGCGTCAACACGGCGATCGCGACGCGGAACGGCGGCTATCAAGGCGTCGGCTTTGCCATCCCGATCAACATGGCGCGGCAGATCATGGACAGCCTGATCAAGAACGGCAAGGTGGTGCGCGGCTGGCTCGGGGTCAACATTCAGGACCTGAACGACGCGATGACCGAGTACTACGGGCTCGACCGCCCGCAGGGCGCCTTGGTCGGCGGCACCACCCCGGGTAGCCCGGCGGAGAAGGCCGGACTCTCCCAGGGCGACGTCATCCTCGAGGTCGACGGCGAGTCGGTCCGCAACGTGAAGGAGCTCCGCCTCAAGATCGGCGGCATGATGCCCGGCACCGACACGCGGCTGACCGTCCTCCGCGATAAGTCCCGCAAGACGATCACCGTTCGCCTGGGCGAGCTTCCGGATGGCGCGGGCAACGCAGAGCCGCAGGGCGGCAACGACGAGAATGGACGCTCCGTCCGCTCCAAGGATCTGGGCCTGAGCCTCGAGGACCTGACCGTTCGTTGGCGGCGGGAGCTTGATCTTCCCTCCGACACCGACGGCGCGGTCATCGCCGAGGTCTCTCCGGTGGGACCGGCGGCCAACGCGGGATTCCGGCCCGGGGACGTCGTCCTCAAGGTCGG
>CAZZAH010000063.1:6244-13453 GCA_964652115.1 uncultured bacterium
CGCCGAATGTCAGACGAGATTCTCGACGAAGGTCAGGAGAGGGTTCATCCCGGGCGCAACTACCACGAGATCGAGAGCAAGTACGAGTTCGTGATCGCGGCGGCGCGAGAGGCCGAGCGCCTCAACGACTTCTATCGGAACCGCGCGATCCAGCCGGTCGAGAAGGTCACGATCGAATCGATTCGGCGAGTGCGCGAGGCGAAGACCCAGATCGCCTACGAAGAGGCGGTGCCGGTCGAGGAAGAGGTCCGGAAGGAAGCGACGTACTTCTTCGGTAACTAGCACTAGCCCGGACAGCCACTCGCTCCTGCGGGCACTAGCTCAGATGGCTCAGAGCCGCAGGACTCCGCCACTGAATCCACCGGCCTCCCGGCCGGCCAACACGACCAAGAGCTCGCCGATCGCCCGAGGCGAGCTCCACCGCGCCGAATCCTGACCCGGCATCGCTTCGCGGTTGGCCGGGGTATCGATGATCCGGGGCACCAGCGCGAGAGCACGGATCCCGTAAGGCGCGCCTTCCTCAGCCAACCCGCGGACCAGGTGCAGCACCGCCGCCTTGGAGATGCCGTAGGGCAGCTTCCGGGCCGGGCTTTCCAGCCCAGCCAGGGCGGACACCGCCACCAGGAGCCCCGGACGCTTCATCTCCTTCATCATCCCCAGGGTCGAGGAGAGCACCAGAGCCGGGCCGACCAGGTTGAGCTCGAGCTGCTCCCGCCAATCCTCCGCGCGCCACTCCTCCGCGTCACGACCCCCGAGATAGCCGCCCATCAAGGAGAGGCAGGCGTCGGGCGGTCCCAGGCGCTCCCGCCAACGGGCGAACGCGGAACGGACCGCCTCGGCATCGGAGGCGTTGAACGCGGCGACGTCGAAGCGCCCGGCCGGGAGGGAGGCCGCGAGCGATTCGAGCTTCTCCGCCGAGCGCCCGCCGAGCCCAATCGCCCAACCCGCGGCGGCGAAGGCGGCGGAGACCTCGGCCCCGAGTCCTCCAGCCGCTCCCACGATGTAGACCACTCCTGCGTCCGTCCCGATCTCCGCCATCGCTTCCCTCCCCACTGAGTCGAAGCAGTCTCCCAGCTTGGCCACTATTCCCCAAGGCTTCCGCCTTGGTAGACTCGATTCCACGTAGCGGACCCTGGTCCGCGGATTCGGAGTCGTCCCCCGCTCCGAGGTCGATGTTCCAAAGCCACGGCCGCCCGTCCCGCGCCTGGGCGCCGGCATCCCTGAGGAGCCCATGATCCGATCGAAGCGCTTCGCCCTCGACTCCGCTTTGCCCGCGTTTGTCGTACTCGCCTCGGCCCTGTTCGCACTGACCACCGGGGCGCGCGCGAGCGGCGGCGAAGACATCCAGGGTACGCCGGACCCCAATGCCCCCAAGACGGCGCACTCCCCAATCTACTTTCCGCCGAGCAAGGCAGGCTACCCGGGCGAATGGCGCGATCCGAGGGACGTCGCACCGTACTTGTCCTTTCACGAGGGCCGCGCGGCGCAGGGGCAGCAAGGCACCCTCTCCGAACCGACTACGAACCAGCTTCTCTACGATGCGCGCTATTACGCGCTCGAGCTGACGCTCGCGCCGACGACCCACCTCTTGACCGGCGTCGTGACGATGCGCGCGGAGATCGTCGGTGGTCCGCTCACGCAAATCGACGTCGATCTCGCGGCCAACCTGACCGTCTCCTCGGTCACCTCGGGCGGATTGCCCGCCACCTTCTCGCGTCCGGGAGACCTGCTTCAGATCGACCTCGATCGCGCCTACGACACAGGTGAAGTGGTCGAGTTGGTGATGTCGTACTCGGGCAACCCGACCGGCGACTCCTTCGCCTGGGACAGCTTCGGCGGCAAGGCGATGATCTGGACGCTGAGCGAGCCCTTCGGCGCCAGGACCTGGTGGCCGTGCAAGGACTACCCCGAGGACAAGGCCGACTCGGTCGACGTCCATGTCAACGCGCCGACCACGATGCTGACCGCGTCGAACGGCGTGCTCCGCGACTCCGGCGACAACGGGACGACCGCGTTCAGCTGGTGGCACGAGTCCCATCCGATCGCAACCTACCTGGTTTCGATCGCGACGCACCCTTATACATTGACGACCGACTGGTATCACGCCAGCCCGACCGACTCGACCGAGCTTCGCTTCTACAGCTTCCCTTCGCACGCCTCGCAGAACCAGCAGACCGAGGTCAAGGTGAAGGACATGATGGGCGCCTTCGCGGGGCGCTACGGTCCTTACCCCTTCGCCGACGAGAAGTATGGGCACGCCGAGTTTCTCTGGGGCGGCGGCATGGAGCACCAGACCTGCTCGAGCATGGGCTTCTACGGCGAGTCGGTGGTGGCGCACGAGCTGGCACACCAGTGGTTCGGCGATGACGTCACCTGCAAGACCTTCGAGCACGTTTGGCTCAACGAAGGTTTTGCGACCTACTCAGAAGCGCTGTGGGAAGAGCAGGTGGGCGGGCACGCCGCCTACCTCGACGACATGCTGCTCAACCAGTACTTCGGTCCCGGCACCATCTACGTGCCGCCGACCGAGGACTTCAACCGCATCTTCGACGGCAACCTCTCCTACGCGAAGGCGTCGTGGGTGCTGCACATGCTCCGCCACATCACCGGCGACACGGCCTTCTTCCAGATCCTTCAGACCTACCGCGCGCAGTTCTCCGGGCAGGCGGCGACGACCGAGGACTTCAAGGGCGTGGCGGAGGCGGTGTCGGGCCTCGAGCTCGATCCCTTCTTCACGCAATGGATCTACGGCGAAGGCGCCCCGATCTACAGCTACACCTGGACCGGGACGCCGAACGGCGGCGGATACGACGTTGCCCTGCACGTCGATCAGCTTCAGTCGGGCCAGACCTTCGATCTTCCGCTCGATGTTCGGGTGACCACGCAGTCGGGCGTGGAGAGCTTCGTCGTTTCGAGCAGCCTGGCGGCCCAGGACTTCGTGCTTTCGGTAGGCGCGCAGCCGACCAACGTGGAGCTCGATCCCGATCACTGGATCCTTCGCATCCTCTTCCCGCCGATTCCGACGCCGACCTTCGCGAAGCAGCTCCTGCTCGTGAACGGGGTGGCGTGGGATACCTACGGCACGGAGATCCGCACCGCCTACGCCGACCGTGCCTTCTCCGGCAACTACGCGGTCGACTTCTGGGATTACTTCCCCACGCCGTCGGGCGGTTATCCCTCACCCTTGCCGGCGCCCCTGGGGCACGGCGCCGTCCCCCCGGAGGTGCTCGCGCAGTATCGCGCGGTCATCTGGATCGGGAACAACTTGGGCGGCGACCTCGACGGATGGCTGCAATCGCCGATCTACTCCTATCTGAAGGCGGGAGGCGACGTGCTGCTCCTGAGCCGCTTCGGGCAAGACTTCCTGAGCGAACCCTTCCGCAATTACTTAGGCGTCAATTGGGTCGATCCGACCGGCCAGATCAACGACTGCGTCGCCAACCAGTTTGGATTGACCAACATCGCGCGCACCGGCGTGCAGAACTTCTGCGCGACCTTTGACGCGACGGTCACCTCGCCGTCCGTGCTGTTGTACAAGGCGGACCTCGGGTACGACCCGGACCTGGGAATCGGCGTGTATAACGCTCCTCCCGGCGGCGGAACGTACAACCCAACCGGCGGTCGATTCATCTTCCTGAGCGGTCGCCCCTATCGTTGGAATCACGCGCAGCTGCGCACCAACGTGGAGTTCATGCTCGCGAACTACTTCGGGCTCCTCTCGACCGACGTGGACGGTAGCGCGGCATCGTTAGAGCTCGGGATCGAGGTGCCGCGTCCGAATCCCTTCGCGGAGCGGACAGGGCTCCGCTTCTCGCTCCCGCGCGCGGAGGCGGTCCGCCTGCGCGTCTTCGACGTCACCGGCCGCGCCGTGCGTGAGCTCGTCCAGGGGACGCTCGCGGCGGGACAGCATCGCGTCGAGTGGGACGGGAAGGACGCGAAGGGGGCGCCGAGCGCATCGGGCGTTTACTTCGTCCGACTCGAGGCCGAAGGCCGCTCGCTCGAGCGGAAGCTGCTCCGCATTCGTTAGGCGACTAGCGCGCGGAGAAGAGTGACTCCAGCCTGGCGGAGGCGGCTTCCCACTCGGCCGCCTCCTCGCCTCGTCCCGAGCTCCGCAGAAAGACCGCGCGGCTCCTCAACATGAAGCGCCACTGCTCGACCACGATCTGGTGGATGCGGTCGTGCGCGCGGTATCCGGCCGCGAACAGGCGCGCGGGATCGGGCGGCGACATGCGCGGCGAGTCCTCGGCGTGGTCGCGCAGCACGAAGCAGAGCCCCTCGGGCACCGGCAGCGCCGGCGCGAAGAAGGTCGCCTGCACCTCTCGCGGATAGTCCTGCAGCACATCGAGCGTGAAGGCCCCGGGCCTGGCCGGCCGTTGCGCCAGGACGATTCTGGAGACGAGCGCGCGGTAGTGCGATTCGATCGAGCGCGCGTCGTATCGCTTTCCGTTCTCGAACAGCGCGAGATCGCTGAGGTAGCCCGCGAGTTGTTCCTCGACCGGCGGCAGGAGGCTCGGGTCCCACTGGCGAAGCTCCGGGAAGTACCACGTACGCCGGAGAAGCTCGCTGTCCACCACCATCACGTCCGGGCGGGCGTGCTCGACCTCGTGCAGGTAGATCCAGGGCGAGACGAGGGCGTCCCAAAATCGTGAGAGGAGGACGGCGTGCTCGGGCAGCGAGGCAAGCACCGCCTCGGTGTGGGCGCGAACGAAGCGGTCACCCCTGCGATCCATCGCGCGGAACGGCAGCGCGGCCTGGAGAAGCGCGCAGGCGAGCGCCAGGGCCACGACGATCCGCGCGCGGGAACGCTGCGCGCGCGGACCGAGCAGCGCCGCCGTCCCGATCGCGGCCATCACCACGAGCACCAGGTCGATCGGCAGGTAGTAGGGCGCGAGATCGTGGATGTCGTAGCTCGAGGCCCACAGAAGCGTCACCAAGATCACGAGGCCGAAGTAGATCGCCGCTCTTCCGGCCACCTTCGAGATCCGCATTCCACCCCAGGCCGCGAGGAGCAGGAGCACCGGGAAGAGGCGGCCCGGCAGGCTCGCGACGTAGCCGCCGAGATTGCCCGCGAACTGCGCCGCCGACTCGAAAAACCAGACGCGATACTGGGCGGCCAGCGCGTGACGCCAGAAGCTCGCCCAGCTGTCGGTCCCGCCCCAATTGAGCACCGGATGCAGCGACGCTCGAATCGGGAGATAGAGCACGACCGAGAAGGCGAGGAGCGCGATCAGGAGCGGTAGGCCGAGGCCGAGCCAGAGCGCCCGCCCACCGCGAAGGCCTCGAAACCCGGGCTGGAGCCAGGCCCACAGCAGCGCCGGCGCGAGAAAGACGATCGTCAGATGGTGCGCCGCCGCGAGGCCCGCCACATAGGGCAGGAGCCAGACCCGAGCGCCGCGCGGCCGCCGCGTGAAGAGCTCGAGACCGAGCCAGAGCAAGCAGGCGACGCCGAGCAGGTGGAGCGAGTAGACCTCGTTTCCGGTCGCCTGATCCCAAAAGACGCGGTCCCATCCGAACCAAAGCGCGGCGAAGCGCGGCACCCAAGCGGTGGCGGCATCTCCGCCGATGCCCACAAGCTCGATCGCACGGCGCGCCAGGAGGAGCACGAACCACGCCGCGCCGAGCGCCGCGGCGGTCGAGAGCAGGGTCACCGCGACGATCGGCGACAGCGGCAAGACGAGGACGAAGATCCTCCCCAGCATCGTGTATATCGAATAGCCGGTCGGATGAGCCACGCCCAATCGCGCGCAGACGGTGGCCAGCTCCCCGCTATCGATCGTGCCCAGATCTCGCGCCATCGTCAGGAGGTAGGTCAGCGCGAGCGGCAGGAGAGCGATCACGGCATCGAGAAGCGGCCGCGATCCGCGCCGGGAGCTCTCGCGTTGCGGTTCGGTGGCGGTCTGAGCGTCCATGGCGAGCGTTATAGCATTCGCCTGACGGCCCTGTCTCGAACGCGGCCGAAACCGATGCGCTCGCGCGCCGCCCCTTGCATTGACAGCCCGCGCGAGGCGCCGATATTGTTGGGCTTCCCGAGATTCGGTCGATCGGCCGGCGGGCCCTCGGGAGCGCCCGCCCGTGCCCGCGCCTGTCTCGAGGCTTTCTCGCTGGCGCGCCACTCCGGAGGTCCCCTGATGAAAGACAGTCGCCACGTCCACGTGGTCGGAACCGGCACCATCGGCGAGCCGCTGATCGGTTTGCTCGCGGACTATCGCAAGGAATTCGGGGTGGAGACGGTTTCGTTCCACAAGCGGACGCCCCTGCTCAACGAGCGCGGCAAGGTCCGCAACCTGCTCGACCGCGGCGCGCTCCTCTGCACCGATCCGGAGGCGATCGGCAAGTTCGAGGATCAGGGCTTCAAGGTGTCATGGGACGCCGAGGAGGCGATCAACCGAGCGGCGATCGTCATCGACTGCACGCCGTCGGGCGTCGGTCACGAGAACAAGAAGAAGTACTACGAGCGCTACGTCGACAACACGCTCGGCTTCGTGGCGCAAGGGAGCGAGTTCGGCTTCGGCAAGATGTACGCGCGCGGGGTCAACGATTCGGCCCTGGATCCCGCCTCCGACAAGTTCGTCCAGGTGGTGAGCTGCAACACGCACAACATCGCGGTGCTGCTCAAGACCCTCGCCTTCCCGAACGACGATCCGGAGAACCTGGTCGAGGCGAAGTTCGTGATGATGCGCCGCGCGAGCGACATCTCGCAGGACGACGACTTCGCCCCCGCGCCCAAGGTCGGTAAGCACGACGATCCCAAGTTCGGCACGCACCACGCGCGTGATGCCTGGCATCTCTTCCAGACGCTGGGCTGGGACCTCAACCTCTTCTCCTCCGCGATCAAGCTCAACACGCAGTACATGCACAGCCTCTGGTTCAACATCAAGCTGAAGGAGTCGGTGACGCTGCCCGAGGTGGTCAAGCGGCTGCACGAGAACCGGCGCGTCGCCTTGACCGAGAAGAAGTCGTCGAACCAGATCTTCTCCTTCGGCCGAGATCACGGGCACTACGGCCGCATCCTCTCGCAGACGGTCGTGCCGGTGCCTTGCCTCGCGGTGCATCGCGACCACGAAATCGTCGGTTTCGCCTTCACGCCGCAGGACGGGAATCCGCTCCTCTCCTCGATGGCGATCACCTCATGGTGGATGGATCCCAAGAGCTACGAGCAGAAGCTCGACGTGCTGCGGCCCTTCCTCTTCCAGGAGATCTAGCGGATCG
>CAZZAH010000064.1:0-13378 GCA_964652115.1 uncultured bacterium
AGCACCTCGCCCAGAACGAGCACCTTCTTGAGGTAGGGGCCGACCTCCGGGTCCTTCACGTACTTGAAGTACTTGTGGAAGTAGCTCACCGCTTCGCTCGGGGTTCGGACCGGAATGCGTCCGACGAGAACCTCGGGCATCATGTCGATCTCGTCCGAGATCTCGTTGAATCCACCGCGAACCGCCTCGCCGTAGACCGCATTGCCGTTCGCGTTCCAGTTGCCGTCCAAGCAGGCGTAGTAGTAATCGGTGCCGATGTTGACGCCGCCGAGCAGGGGATTCCACGCCCAGCTCCTGGCGTAGCGGATCGGAACGACGCTCGGATCTCCGCCCAGGAGCACGGTCTCCGTCCCCCAGAAGCGATAGGCATCGCGGATGAAGAGGCGGATCTTCTCCGCCGAGTCGGTCCCCTGGGGATAGTGATCGTAGATCCACTCCACCGTGCGGATGGTCGAGCTGCGGCCCGTCTCGTTCTTCCAGTCGCAGATCGGGACGAACGAGGCGTTGAGCGAGTCGCTCGTGATGATGAGGTACTCGACCGGCTCGCCCTCGAGGCTCGGAGAGGTGCTGATCCCATCGCGTCCGATTCCCGTGCCGTTCGCCATGTTCGGATCGGCGGGGAGATCGCGCGAGCGCGTGGCCGCGTCGACGCGCGGATGAAGCGATGCACGGAAGGCCGAGGTCACGGGACTCGACGGGAGCACACGCTCCGGGCGAACGATGTCCCGCGGCGTTCCTAGCGGCACGAAGCTCACCGAGAGCGTGCCCCCCTCGACCAAGCTGAGCGCTCGATCCCCCGCCGTCCAACGGAGCGGAGCGACGTAGAAGCTCGCGTAGGTCACCCCGCGCTGCGTGGCGCATCCGCGGTACGTCGCCGCCTCGGCAGGCGCGAGCGGCGCGGAGCTCAAGACAGGTACTAACGGACCGCCCTCGACGCCGGGGCGATCTTCCGCGGCGGCGCTCGGCGTGATGCCGGTCGAGAGCGTACGCGCGTCGCCCGCGTTCCAGGTCCAGGTCCCGACGTCGTATCCGTCGGGTACCTCCACCCTCACTTGAACCCACGGAAGGTCGGCCTCGCCGGGCGCCGCCAAGTAGCTCGCGCCGTCGAAGCGCACGCGCGTGATCCCCGCGCCGTCCGTTCTGAGGTCGACCTGATCCTGCGTCCATGTGAATGACTGCGACCACGTGGTCGCGCTCGGGCCAGCCGCGTGGCTCGTTGACGCGAGCCCCGCTCCGAACTGGACCAGGATCAGACCGAGGGCGAACAGTGCGCCCCACGTTCTCCGCATGACGTCCTCCTCCATATTGCTTCGAAAGCCGATCCACTCGGCGTAGACGATGTGCGAGCTGACCACCCGCGACATCTTCGACGAATCATCGGAGCCGTTCAAGGATAAGCAAGCGGGGCGCGCCGTCCGCGATTTGGGCCCAACCTCCCCGTCGTGCGAGCCGCTCGATTCGCGGCCCAGCGGCTCATCCAGGCTCGCTGACCCGCAGAAAATGCGGGTTTCCCACACTTTCCCCTTGCCGCCCTCCGGCCCCGATGTTAGAAAAAGCGCGGTTTTCCAGGCTTCGCCGATGGTGCGGGCTCGGGGTGAGCGTCGACCGAGCGATCGGAGGCCGAATTCGGATCTGGGATTTCGCGGTCTTGCGAGGCGTTGAGTTGCGATGCGTTGACCTGCGAGGCGCGGACCAGAACCGAACGTCGGTCGATTCGTCGTCGAACTCGGCCATCCATCGAGAATTCTGAAACCGAGGTCGAGCAGGCGCCTTATTCGGGCGCCGGGTTCTTCATCGCAGGCAGTGACGTTTCGCAGGCAGTGACGTTTGAGCGATGACGTCGGAACGATGACATTGGACCGACGACACCAGAACGACGTTCAGCACAAGCGGCGTTCTTGAAACCACGGAGGGTAGAGATGCCAATCAAGAGCATGACGAAGACTCAGTTGATCGACTCGCTGGTCAAGGAGACCGAGCTCCCGAAGAAGGACGTGAAGGTGTTTCTCCTCGGCTTGACCAACATGGTCGAGAAGAGCCTGAAGCGCGACGTCGCGGTCCCGCTCTCCGGCCTCGGCAAGTTCAAGGTCCAGAGCCGCAAGGCTCGCGTCGGCCGGAATCCGCAGACCGGCGCCGCGATCAAGATCCCGGCGAAGAAGGTCGTGAAGTTCACGGTCGCCAAGAACCTGAAGGACACTGTCCTGAAGAAGAAGTAGTCAGGCTTCGCGAAGTAGTATTCCGCGCCCTGCGCGACGAGGACCTCGGGCAACCCCGGGGTCCTCATTCGTTGGGGCCGCGAAGGTCAGCCGCGCGGCAGTTCCGAGAGCCACGTCTGATAGAGGCGCGGAAAGCGCCCGTAGGTCGCGTCCCACGAATACCGGTCCGCCACCACCTGTCTTCCACGCTCACCTAGCGCCTTCGCCGATTCGACATCGCCGAGCAGGTGCATGAGCGCCCTCGCGAAGCTCTCGGTCGAATCGACCAGCATGATCCCCTCACCATCGCGCAGCTCGAGCCCGAGGATCGCTTCCGGATACGCGACCACCGGCACGCCGAGCGCGAGCGCTTCGAGCACGCGCCCGCGCTGTCCGCTCCCCTTTCGAAGCGAGAGCGCGAAGACGGAGCCCGAGCGAAGCCAAGGCCGGACGTCCGACACGAACCCCGGCACGTGCGCGCGCGCCACCGCGCCCTTCGCCAACGTTCGTAGCTCCGCCGCGGGATCAGCGCCGAGAAGCAGAAGCTCCGGCTGCGGCGGCGCAAGCAACGGCACGATGTCGCGAACCAAGTGCTCCGCCGCCTCACGATTCACCGGCGTCGAGAGATTGCCGTAGAAGAGCAGGCGCGGCACTTCGGGAAGGGCGAGCTCGACGCCTTCGGGCGCCCAGTGCGCGAGGTCGAGGCCCATCGGAATGACCTCGAGACGCTCGGGGTGCGGTAGCACCGAGGCGAAGCTCCGCCGGTCCTCCTCCGTGATCGCGATCACGCGATCGTAGCGGGCGAGCTCCGCGATCTCGGCACTTCGTTCGCGCGGCGACTCGCGATGAAAAAGGCGCCGCTGTCGCTCGAACTGAACATCGTGCGTGTCGACGACCCAGAGCGGCGGCCGCGGCCGCGAACGCAGGCGGCGAAGCGAGTACCAGTAGGCGGCGTGGACGACGTCAGGTCGCACGCGATCGAGCTGTCGTTCCACCTCGCGAGAAAGGCCCGGCAGACTCTGGAAGAAGGTCTCGCGCCAGATCCCCTCGCGCACTCCGCTCCAGGCCGCGCGGAGATGCCAGTACGCGCGCGCGACCTCGCTCCGCTTGTGCTCGGCGAAGACCGGTACCCAAGTCCCGAGCTCCGCGACGCGGCCGGGCTTGCTCAGGTGAGCGCGATCGAAGACCAGGGTGACGATGGTGAGCTCGAAGCTCCGCGCCAGGCTTTCCAGGATCCGCGTGTTTCGGATCCTGTTTCCCATGTTGAGCGGCTCCGGATGGTCGGGAAGAACCGCCAGCAGGCGTGGCACCGCCTTCGTCCCGGACGCGAGGCTAGGGATTGCCCGCCTTCTTCAATCGCTGATCTTCCTCGATTCGGCGTGCCCACTCGCGCTGCACCTCGGCGAAGTTGGGCAGCTCGATCGTGATCACCCTTTTGTCATCGCAGTCGTTCGACTTCAGGTGGAATTCGTGCGCGTACCGTTCCTCGGGCGGGGTCTTCGTGCTGTCGGTGCCGATGATGGCGAAGTACTGCTCGGTGATCGACCACTTGCTCGTTCCGCAGTTGCTCTTCAGACGAGCGATGACCCAGTCCTCCTGGTTGATCCGCGTTTCGTAGGTGACGAATGCGTCCTTGTGGACCTCGTCGTAGAGGTGGCACCACTCGCGCAGGTAGCGAAGCGCGCCGTCCTCGAGCCCGGCTTGATCCTTGGTCTGGAAGGCCAGCAGGCTGTCGACATGCACGTAGGCCCAATTGGCCAGCAGGTAGAGGTTGAAGCCGTGAAGGCGTCCCGGAGGGCCGGGGATCTTGGCCAGCTCGAGCTCGAAGAACTGCCGGCCTTCGCTCAGGACTTCGGTGGGATTCGCCTTCGCGTACGCATTGACCAGCGGGGAGAGCCGCGCGGCCAAGGTGTCGGCCACCTCGTCGGTCACGAGCAACCACTCCAGCTGGTCCTTCGGGTAGATGGTCGCCACGCGGTCCTGAAAGCGCGTGTGCAGGTCGATCGCCCTTCGGACCTCGCGGGTCAGCCTCGCGCGATCCCGCGCCGCCGGCGCCGCCGCCTTGGCCCAGAGATGAAGCGAGTCGCTCCCCGCGCGAGCGAACTGCGCCGGCGTGATCGCCGGCATCTTGTACTGGGTCTTTCCGGGCTGGGGCTGCGCGGCCGCACCGCCCGCGAGGCAGATGCTCAAGGCCAGGATCGATCCCAGAATCGTCCGCTCGATCCACGAACGGGGTCGCTGCATGACTCCTCCCCTCAAGGTTCTCTATCTGCGGCCGTCATTCGGACGTCGCGGCCGCTCTCCGTTCGAGCACGACCTGGGCCGCGGCGTACTCGGCGGTATGCGTCAAGCTGATGTGGTAGTGGGTCGCGCCCAGGGCATCCGCTTTGGCTCGGGCCTCGCCCGAGAGCTTCAGGATCGGTTGCCCGGTCGGGAGGTTCTCCACCTCGACCTCGACCCAACGAACGCCTCGCCAACCGGTGCCGAGCGCCTTGAAGGCCGCTTCCTTGGCCGCGAAGCGCGCGGCCAGGTACTGCTCTCGATTGCCGTGGATCCCCAGTATCTCCGCCTCGCTATAGATCCGACGGAGGAAGCGATCGCCGTGACGAAGCGCCACCTCTCCCACGCGAGCGACCTCGATCATATCGATCCCGATCCCGCAGATCAAAGCTAGGCCCGCCCGGATCGCTTGTCGATGAGGTCGGCGAGGAGCCCAAGCGCGGCCATCTGGAGCGCCGACACGAGCAGGATGGAGACCGAGGCGTCCATGATCTTGGGCGTGTACTTCCAGCTGTAGAACAACACCGCGATGCCGGCCACGAAGAGAATGCCGGCCAACGGCAAGAAGATCTTGAGCGGCCGGAAGTAGAGGATCGTCCGGAGAATCAGCGCGGTGAAGTTGAGCGTGTCCTGGATCGGCCGGATCTTCGACTTCCCTTCCCGCTTGTGGTAGTCGACCGGCACGTACTTCACGAAGCGATCGTTGACGTGAAAGGCGAGGGTGATCGTGGTGGTGAAGGAAAAGCCCGACGGCAGGATGTCGAAGAAGCGCATCACCTCGTCGCGTCGAAACGCGCGAAGCCCCGAGTTGAGGTCCGGGATGCGCGTCTCGCTCAGGTAATTCGCGAGCGCGTTGAGCGCCCACTTGGCCGGCTTCCGGATCATCGGGATGGCGACGTTCTGGCCGACACGTGCGCCGACCACCATGTCCGCAGCGGCCGCCGCGTCACTGCCGGCCATGCCGCGTACCAGCTCCGGGATCCGCTCATTTGGGTAGGTGCCGTCCGCGTCGGTGATGACGATGATCGGCGCCCGCGCCGCCCGAATCCCGGTCTTGAGCGAGGCGCCGTAGCCGCGATTCGCCTGGTGCCGCAGCACGCGAACGCCGTGTCGCGCTACCTCGCTTGCCGTGCCGTCGGTCGAGCCGTCGTCCACCACCAGGACTTCCCAGCTTGGATCGAGGCCCCGCAGCTGATCGAGCACCGGCCCGATTCCCCGTTCCTCGTTGAACGCCGGCACGACGATGGTCACCGCCGGGCGCGTCTCCTGCTCTTCCATCCCACTCCTTGCTTGCCCTGTCCCCTAAGAGTCACGGGACTATAGGCAGCGGTCGCTCGCTTCACAACCGGCGAGCGGTTTGACCCTCGAGCGACCGGTTGCTACCCTCCGGCCCCGCTGGAGAGGAGGCGTGATGAAGGCGATCGAGATCGCGATGCACGGCGGTCCGGATGTGCTCCGCGAAGTGGACCGACCGGCCCTCGCCATGGGTCAGGGCGAAGTTCGAGTCCAGGTTCTTGCGGTGGCGCTCAATCACCTCGACCTTTGGGTGCGCCGCGGTGTGCCCGGCCATCGCTACCCGCTTCCGATCGTTCCGGGATGCGACATCGCCGCGCGGGTGATCGAATCGAATGATCCGGCGTGGGGCGTGGGACAGGGTGTCCTGATCGCACCGGGTTTCGGCTGTGGGCAATGCGCGCAGTGCCACTCCGGGCGCGATCATCTCTGCCGCTTCTACTCAATCTACGGCGAGACACGCGACGGCGGATGCATCGAGGAGATGGTCGTTCCGGCGACGCGGCTCTTGCCGATGCCGGCGGCGCTGTCGCCGGCCGAGGCGGCCACGTTGCCCCTCACCCTACTCACCGCGTGGCACATGCTGGTCGAGCGCGCCAACCTCCGCCATGGCGAAACGGTCTTGATTCACGCCGCGGGAAGCGGCGTTTCCGTCATGGCGATCCAGATCGCGCGACTCTTCGGCGCGCGCGTGATCACGACCCTGGGTGATCCGGCGAAGGAGCGCTTCGCGCGCGAGATCGGCGCCGATGAGGTGATCCTCTATCGAAGCGTCGACTTCACGGAGGAGGTGCGGCGCCTGACCGGAAAGCGCGGCGTCGACGTCATCGTCGATCACATCGGCGCCGACACCTTTGAACGAAACGTGCGCTCGCTCACCAAGGGGGGACGCCTCGTGACCTGCGGCGCGACCTCGGGCCCGAACGCGAGCTTCGACCTCCGCCACGTCTTCTTCAAAGGACTGTCGATTCTCGGTTCAACCATGGGCGGGCGCGGCGAGTTGGACGAAGCGATGAGCTTCGTGGCGCGCGGCTTGATCCGCCCACGATTGGATCGCGTCTTCCCGATGTCGGCGCTCGCTGAAGCGCATCGATGGCTCGAGGAGCGCCGCGCGTTCGGCAAGGTGGTGATCGCGGGCTTCGGCTTGAGCCCGGAGGACATCGCCACGCGAGGCGAGTAGATCGGACGTCGAGCCTAGCTGGGCCGCCTGGCGGACAAGAGCGCGACGGAGCCGAGAAACCCCGGCTTCGATGCCACGTCGATGAACCCTGCCGCTTTGAGCTTCGCCAGCAACGCGCGTTCTTCCGGCAACGCCTTCACCGAGTCGACCATGAATTCATAGGCATCGCGGTCGCCGCCGAAGAGCGCGGCGATGCGGGGCAGCACGCGCGTGAAGTAGATGCGGTAGACGAGCCCGCCGAAGCCGTGCCTTGGGTAGCGCATGTCGATGATCGCGATCACTCCACCCGGCCGTAGCGCGCGGAAGAGCTCCGCGAAAAACCCATCGAGGTCACGACAATGGCGCAGCGCGAATCCTTGCGCGATCGCGCCGAGAGTCTGATCGCGAACGGGCAGGTGATCCATCTCCGCGGCCGCTCCGGGCGTCAGCAGCTTGGGTTTCGCGGCCTCGCTCGAGTCCTTACGCGCACTCGAGTCCTCGAGCAGCTTGGCCGCGCCGGCGCGAAGCAGCAGCGGCGACAGATCCATGCGGACGATCACCGGAGCCCTTGGTCGCTCGCTTGCCGCGCTCTCTGCTGCCTCTCGCGCGCCCAGCCTGCGTCGGGCCGAGGCGAGCGCCAACGCCATGTCGCCCGTTCCCGAGGCGAGGTCGAGCCACGGGCCCGGCGCGTCGCCGAGCGCGCGGGCCGCCCAGTCACGCCACCCGCGGTCGAGCCCGAGGCTCAATCGACGGTTCAAGCGGTCGTATCGAGGTTCGATCCGTTCGAAAAGGCGCTTCAGGAGCGGTAGGCGCGTCTCCCAGGCCTCGCCCGGAAGCGCCGCGTTGAGGTCGCCGTCCTGGGACCTCGATTCCGATGGCTTCAATAAAACCCCAGCGTTCGATAGGAAAAAGCAATGGGCGAAATTGAGCGTTGACCCGTCGGCGCACCATTGGATACGTTCTCGATCGGTCGAGGCGCCAGCCTCGATCCCTCGCCCGCATTGTCTCTTGCGGCCAGAGACGGTGCGGGCCTTTTTATGCCCTCGCGCGAGACTCGAATCCCCGGAAGCGCTCCGAAATTGCACCCCCGATTTCGCGATCCCCCACACTACGACCTACTCGCACATCGCCCCAAACAAAACGACCCGGACGCCCACTCGGAGCGCCCGGGTCTTAGATTCAAAACTCGCGCGAGAGCCGCGCCCCTACCGGCGCGTCAGCCCAGCCCGCGAGATTAGGCCCGGCGGCGCCTCAGCGCGAGTGCGCCAAGCCCACCCAGACCGAGGAGCAGGAAGGTCGCGGGCTCCGGCACCGGAGCCGCAGCGCGATCGTAGCTGACGGTCGAGATCCCAACGCCTCCGACGCCGAAGCCGCCATCGAAGAACGCGATGCCGCGGATGTTGGCGCCGTTGAAGACATCGCTGCCGGAGCTGACCGAACCGTCGTAGTAGTGCGTGTCGAGCGCGTTCAGCGCGTCGTCGAAGCTCACGACGTACATGTCGACCGGCGCGGCGATCAGCCAGTCGTAACCAACCTGGCTCTGAAGCGTGCTGAACTCGATCAGGGCAAGTCCGAGATACGGATCGGTGTAGTCAACGGAGACGCCGTACCCGCCATCGCCGAAGGTGTCCGCGCTGCTGTCGCGATACAAGAACGCGCCTTCGGTGTGGACGCCATAGGCGCTGAACTCGTTCCCGGCCAGCGTGGCCGCGTCCGGGTCACTCAGGGAGAGAACCTCGGAGAAGTTCAGGGTGAAGGGGGCAGCTTGGGCCGTGGCACCCGCGATAAGCGTGAGCGCTCCGACTACAAACAGTAGCAAGCAACGTCTCATTGGTGTGTCTTCCTCCATATCTGTAGGTGCGTCGGAAGCGAGGTCTAGTCCCCCTGGCCCCGTCCGTTTAGACAGGAAACTCCGCCGACATCCGCGTCAAAGTTCGCCTGTCCGCATACCGCACATCCGTGGCGCGAGCACCTCGAACGAGCGACAACCGGGGTGAGGCTTGCCTGCAACCCTTTAGGTCACAACCGTCGGGCGAAAGTTTAGCCAGTCCGTGTCGCGAGTGTCAATCGGGCAAAAGTCGCGGGTAGGCACTTTGGCGTCCCGACACGACACTTCCCGCTCATCGAGGTGGTACCGGAGGTGGGACTCGAACCCACATGAGGCAAAGCCCCCGCGGATTTTAAGTCCGCTGCGTCTGCCATTCCGCCACTCCGGCCCCTTCGCTCTCTGATCAAAGCCCGATCTCCTCCGGGCGAGGCGGCCGCGACCACCAGATCTGCCGCACCTTCCCTTCCTTCAGGAGAAAGTAGGCCGGCAGACGGCGATAGTACTGCCGAAGGGCCTTGGCCGGAGCGTGTGCCACCGGGAAGGGGGGCACATGCTCGTTTCGCCACTCGAACTTCTCGCGTCGATCGCCGGCGAAGACCGCGGTCACCGGCACCGGTCCCTCCGCGAGCTTCTCCAGCGCGGGCAAGGCCGCGTCACAGGCGGCGCAGTCGGGTCCCACCAATGCGAGCAGCACGTCGCCATGGTCGAGCGGGACCTTGAGGTCGTCGGCAGCGAGGTCGGACAGATCGGACCCGGGGTGGATGGCGGTCACCCACCCGTCCACCGGAAGCCGCGGCGCGACCCAGGGCAAGGCGACGAACAGTGGAACGAGGCCCCAGAGCGCGAGGCGTTGCGCTCGTCCGGTCGCGTTCCCGGAGAAGGCAAAGGAGAAGGCGATCAACCCGAGGAAGAGGGAATCCTCGAGGATGACCGCCCCGGGTCCGCGAGAGGCGAGGCGCCCGAAGCATCCGCACGACGAGGCGTTGCCGTGCGCCCAGGCCCAAGCGGTCGCGACGATGAAGAGGAGCATGACCGCGCCGGCCGCGAGCAGCGTCCTTCGTGGCCAGACCCGAAGCAGAAGCGCCACCCCGAGCACCCCCTCGGCGATCAGAAGAGCGTAGGAGGCGGTGGGAGCCAGGGCATCCGGCAGCATGCGATAGCCGCGTACTTGCTCGATCATCAGCGCCGGGTCCGCGCTCTTGATCAGTGCCGCGGCGAGGTAAACGACCCCGATCGCCATTCCCGTGAGCGGAACGAAGGCCCGCCACCAGGCGAGCCTCCCCTTCACCCCGTTCGGGGGAATCGTGGTCGGAACGGGCATCGCCTCAGCGATTCGCGAGCAGGCGAGCCAGGTCTCCCTCGACCGTGGTCGTCGGTTCTTCTTCGATCCGACCGAGCTCCTTGCCGCCCTGAATCACGATGAAGGTCGGGGTCTTGGTCACGCCGTACTGCTTGAGCTCCGCCCCCGGTTCGGCCATGTCCTCGGAGATGCCGTAGAACTCGGGCGTGAGCTTCGCGTTGCCGGAGGCTTCGAGCGTCTTGAGGAGGCCCGGCACCCAGTGCTTGCAATGGGAGCACCAGCTGCCGAAGAAGGCGACGATTCGCGTGTCGCCCTTGACCGCCTTCAACGTCTCGATCGCTTTCGCGTCGGGCGTGTACTGCTTGGCGGCGAAGGCGTAGTCGGGCTTCTTCGCCGAGAGATCCGCGGTGGGAATGCGGCCGATGAGCGGCGGCTCCGGTTCGAGCTTCACCGTCCCTTCTCCACCGACAAAGAGCATCGCACCGTCCTGCTTCACGAACCCGCCGGCGTCCTGCCCCGAGGAGAGGTCGACCACCGGGAGCTTCTGCTCGTTCCATTGGATCGCGCTCTTCGGCAGCGTCTGCACCGACTGAGCCTTGAGGAAGAAGACCCACGCCTGGTCGCCCGCTTCGGGCACGACCAAGGTCTTCTGATAGTCGGGGCTGTCGTAGATTCGAGCCCCGGCATCCACCGTGTCATCAACCTGGACTCTGAGCCCCGCCGACTCCTCCCAAGGCGCCTCCGTCGTGATGGCCGCGGCTCGGCCGAAGGCGAGCGCCGCCAGCACGGCAGGCAGCACAAGGATTGGGGTAACGAGGCGCGCGCGCGAAAGCCACATGGTTCAACCTCCTGGCGGTCGAGCGTACTCGACCTCGATCCGGTTTTCATCTCGCGAAAGAATGGATTGGGACGTGCCTTCCCTACCGCCCGCGGTTGGTGGAAGTTCCGCTACCGAGCCCCCTTGGCGACGAGCGACGGCTCGCACATTGGCGCCGGCGCGATCACTCCTCGCCGATGCCAGCGGACGAGGCTCAGCACGCCCCAGAGAGCGCGGCTTCGATCGACGTGGCCATCAGCGTGCTCGCGCCGGAGCCGATCGACCTCCGACGAGCGAAGCAGTCCTTCACGCTCGACGCGTTTCGGATCGAGCTCCGACTCGAGCCATCCCGCGAGCTCCTCGCGGAAGAGGCGCGCGAGCGGCACCGAGAGGCCACGCTTGCGACGTCGAAGCCACTCGGCCGGCAGATCCCGCGCGGCCGCGGCGCGAAGCACCCGCTTGGTCGTCAAGCCTCGCACCTTGTACGAGATCGGCAGGCGCGCGGCCATCTCGACCAGCGGCGCGGAAAGGTAGGGCGCCCGGCACTCGAGCGAGGCGAGCATTGACGCGCGATCGAGCTTGGTCAGAAGCCCCTCGCCCAGATACGTCACAAAGTCGAGGTAGAGGAGCGCCGGCAGGAGATCTCCGCCAAAGTCGAGGGGATCCCCCAGGAGTCGCTCGAAGACCGCGTCCGGATTCACGCGTGGTGCTGCCGTCGCCAGCATCGCCCGCGCGCGCTGCGGCGGAAGGAGCCCAAACCAGAGCGCATGACGACGAAGCGCGGGTTGGTCCGCCGCCTCGACAAAGCGTTTGAGCAGAAAGTCGAGCGACACCTTCTTCGACGACGCGGGCCATGAAGCGATCCACGGCGCAAGCCAGCCTTCGCGCAGGAACCGCGGCACGCGCCGATAGAGAGTCACTGCTCGATGCCCGAGATAGGTCGGATATCCGCCGAAGAGCTCGTCAGCCCCTTCCCCGCCCAAGAGGACCTTCACGTCGCGCACCGCCGCTTCGGCCAGGAGGTAGGTCGGAAGAACCGCGGGATCTCCGAGTGGCTCGTCCATGCGTTCACCCAGGATCGTGACCGCGCGCATCAGCTCGCGCGTACCGACGTTTACTCGATGGTGCGTGGTCGCGAGGCGGCGCGCGAGGTCGCCGGCCGCGTCGCTCTCATCGAAGGAGGGATCCTCGAAGGCGAGGGTGAAGGTGTGAAGCGGCCCCGACTCCCTCGCGATGCGCGCAATCCAGGCCGAGTCGATACCGCCGGAGAGGGCCACGCCGACCGGCACCTCTCCCATCAGCTGCTTCGTCACGGAGTGCGCGAAGAGCTGGCGAAGCGTGACCGCCGCGTCGTTGAAGGAGACACGCTCCGGGTTTCTCGCACCCGCGGCGGCGAGAGGTCGGAGCGACCACCACGGCTCTCCCTCGCCCGCCTGCTCTCCGGCCGTGAGCAGCAGCCGATGTCCCGGCGCGAGCTTCCGCACCTGCGCGTAGGGCGTGTCGGGCGCGGGAAAGTACCCGAGGGTCAGATAGCGCTCGAGCCCGACCGCGCTCGGCTCCGCGGAGAGCGGACCGGCGGCGAAGAGGGCGCGGAGCTCGCTCGCGAAGTAGAGCACGCCGTGATGCTGGGCGTAGAAAAGCGGCTTCTCCCCGGCGCGATCACGCGCGAGCAGCAGCCTTCCGCGAACGCGATCCCAGAGCGCGAGCGCGAACATCCCCTCGAGGCGCGAGAGCATCTCCGGGCCTTCGTCCTCATAGAGATGGAGGATGACCTCGACGTCGGTTCGCGTGCGGAAGCTGTGCTTGGGTTCGAGCGAGGCGCGAAGCTCATCCGAGTTGTAGATCTCGCCGTTGCAGACGAGGCCGACCTCGCCGGTTTCGTTCCACAGCGGCTGGCGCCCATGCGCGAGGTCGACGATCGACAGGCGCCGGTTGCCGAATCCGAAGCCCGGCTCATGCCAAACGCCTTCGTCGTCGGGACCGCGATGCCGCAGGCTCGCCGCCATCCGCTCGAGCAGGAATGCCGGTTCCTGTACCGCGCCGAGAACGCCGAAGATGCCGCACATCGCTCAGCGCACCCCGCCGAATGCCCGGCGCCACACACGGAACTTGCCGGCACGCGCGAGCTCGGACCAGGACGAGTCGGGCGGCGTTCCTCGCCGTGATACCACGACCTCGAGCTCGCCCGCGCTCAAGCCGCTTGCGAGCTGTTGCGGGGAAAGGAGCGAAGCACCGCGCGTCGTCCGCGCGAAGTTTCTGCGGATGTAATTGCTCGTCAGCTCGCGCCCGTCTTCGGTCGCGATCTTGACCTCGTGATCGAGATAGAACTCGAGCCCCGTCGGATAGCAATGATCGAGGACGACGCGCTCCGCGGGGACGCCGGCCAGGTTGATTGCCTGCGCGAGTGCCTTGCTGCCGTGCTCCAACGAGTACTCGCCAAGGGTCGGAAGGCTGAGGAGCAGAAGCCCCGGCACCGCGCAGGAGGCGCTCATCCAGGCGAGCCCGA
>CAZZAH010000065.1:0-13263 GCA_964652115.1 uncultured bacterium
CCCTTGCGCGAGGGCGCGGCTCGGGCGCGATCCGCGATCGAACGCGCGATCGAGCTCGACCCCTCCTTGGCCGAGGCCCATCTCCTGCTGGGTTCGATCCAGGTGAGCCATTACTCCGACCGGGCCGGGGCACGCGCCTCCTTCGATCGTGCGATGGCGCTTTCGGCCGGCCGCACCGGAGCGATCAAGGGCGCGGGCATGTTGGCGCTTCAGCTCGGACTTCTCGAGGAAGCGGTGGCGCTCAACCTCCGCTCGGTGGCCGAGGATCCGTTGAGCGCGAGCGCCTACTCGTCGCTCGGCGCCGCCTATCGTTACCTCGATCGACCGAGCGATGCGCGCATCTCCTTCCTGAAGGCGCTCGACCTTTCGCCGCAGCGCGAGGTGACGCGCATGTTGGTCGGGCTTGCCTACCATGACGAAGGACGCTTCGACGAAGCCCTGGTCGAGGCGCTGCGCGAGCCGGCCGAGGTGCATCGCCTGGCCGCGCTCGCCGCGATCTACCACGGTCTCGGTCGAAGGACCGAGTCCGACGCCGCGCTGTCGGACCTGATCGCGCGATTCAGCGAGAACGGGCAATACCAGATCGCCGCGGCCCACGCGGCGCGAGGCGAAGCGGATCAGGCGTTCATCTGGCTCGAACGTGGACGCGCGGAACACGACCCCGGACTTGCGCTCCTCCCGGTGGAGCCGGTCTTTCGAAGGCTTCACCGCGACCCGCGCTGGCGCGTGTTGCTCGAGCAGCTCGGCGTGAGCGCGTAGCCTGACTCGATGCCTCTGACACCCGGAAGCCTGCTCGGCCCCTACCAAATCCTCGCGCCGCTCGGCGCGGGCGGCATGGGCGAGGTCTATCGCGCGCGCGACACGCGACTCGGGCGAGAGGTCGCGGTCAAGGCGCTGCCCGATGCCTTCGCGCAGGACGCGGCGCAGCTCGCGCGCTTTCGTCGCGAAGCGCAGACCTTGGCCGCGCTCAATCACGCCAACATCGCCGCGATCTACGGGCTCGAGGAAGCAGGCCGCGTGCCTTACCTCGTGCTCGAGCTGGTCGAGGGCGAGTCGCTGCACGCCCGCCTGGCGAAAGGCGCGATGCCGCTCCGAGAGGCGCTTCCGATCTGCGTCCAGATCGCGGCCGCGATCGAGGCGGCGCACGAGCGCGGGATCATCCATCGCGACTTGAAGCCGGGGAACGTCATGCTCTCGACCAGCGGTATCGCCAAGGTGCTCGACTTCGGCCTCGCGAAGAGCGATGTCGACGCGGCAGCGAGCGACGTCGATCCGACGAGCTCACCCACCGGCTCCGTTTACCTCGGCGCGACCGAAGCGGGAATGATCCTGGGCACCGCCGCCTACATGAGCCCCGAGCAAGCGCGCGGCGTCGCGGTCGATCGAAGGAGCGATGTCTGGTCCTTCGGCTGCGTGGTCTACGAGTGCCTGACCGGCCGCGCGGCATTTCGTGGTGATACGATCGCGGACCTGATCGCGCGGATCCTCGAGCGCGAGCCCGATTGGTCCGCGCTCCCCACCGAGACGCCGTCGCGCGTCCGTGACCTTCTCCGCCGATGCTTGCGGAAGGATGCGGGCGAGCGCCCGCGCGACATCCGTGATGTGCGCCTCGACCTGAGCGAGGCGTTGACGCAGGGAACAAAGCGCAGCGAACAGTCGATCGCGGTGATCCCCTTCAACAACCTGAGCGGGACCGAGGACGAGTACTTCGCCGACGGCATCACCGACGAGATCCTGAACGCGCTCGCGCACCTCGACGGGCTTCGCGTGGCGGCGCGCTCGTCCTGCTTTGCGTTCAAGGGGAAGCACGAAGACCCGCGTGCGGTGGGGGAGAGGCTCGACGTCGCGAGCGTGCTCGAAGGGACGGTGCGTCGTTCCGGATCGCGGCTTCGCATCACCGTTCAGCTGGTCAACGCCGCGGATGGCTACCAGCTCTGGTCGGAGCGCTACGACCGCGAGATGACCGACGTGTTCGAGGTGCAGGACGAGATCGCCGGCGCCATCGCCGCGCGCCTGGTCGGGGAGATGCGCGGCGACGCCGATCGCGCGCGCGCGAGCCGCGGCACCACCAGCGTCGAGGCGTATGAGCTCTTTCTGAAGGGCCGAGCGCTTCAGTACCAGCGCGGTGGGGGCGTGATCACGGCGATTGGGCTCTTCGAGCAGGCGCTCGCGCTCGATCCCGGTTATGCGGAAGCGCTGGCCTGGATGGCCGATTCGTATCGCTTGCTCGGGACCTACGGCATGGCGCCTCCGTCCGAGGTGATGCCGAAGGCCAAGGCCGCGGTGGAGCGCGCGCTGGCCATCGATCCGCATCTGGCCGAAGCGCGCGCCACGCTTGCCGACATCGAGCTGCAGTACGAGCGTGATGTGGCGCGCGCCGAAGCGACCTGGGCGATGGCGATCGCTTCGGACCCGAGGCACTCGCGCGCTCGTTGCGAGCGCGCGAACTGGCTGGCGGCGGCGGGGCGCATTCCGTTGACCGAGGCGGTTGAAGAGATGCGGCGCGCCGCGGAAGCCGATCCGCTCAACTCGTGGGTGGTCGGGATGCACGCGCTCTTGCTCAGCTTCGTCGGGCGCCACGCGCAGGAGATGGTCGAGGCAGAACGCGCGGTCAGGATCGATCCCGGCTCCTTCTTCGCGCAGTGGTCGCTGATGCGCGCCTGCTCGACCAACGGCGATCACGAGCGCGCACTGGCGATGGCGCCGGGGCTGCTCGCATCGTCGGGTCGACACGTTTGGGCTCTGGGCTCGCTCGCCTGGACCTACGGCAAGCTGGGCAACCACGACGCGGCGCGCGCGGTCTTCGATGAGCTTGAGGCTCGCTCACGCCACTCCTTCGTCTCGCTCTTCTGGATGGCGACGGCCGCGGCCTCCGCCGGATGCTTCGAGGAGGCGCGCGCCCTCGCCGAGCGGGCGGTCGAGGAGCGCGATCCGATCGTGGTGCTCGCGCGCTTCATCGTGCACTGGGACGAGGTCCGAGAGCAGCCCTGGTTCGAGGAGACCGTCCAGAAGCTCTGGTCGTGACGCCCGGCCGCTCCGCTTGGGATGGCGGAGCACCAGCACCGCCGCTGAGGTTGGTGGGCCTCGAAGCGGTCGAGCGGACGGAGCGGGACTGCGACGGCCGGAGGACTGACCCCAAATCTTCAGTTAGATCGAACGCAGCGAAGGCGTATGCTCGATGCGCCGGAATCTCCTCGCCGGCGCGTTCACTCGGTTTCGCGGCCTTCCCCCTCCACCGCGAGACGCGATCGGAATCCGATCACGCCCGGTGAATCGCCCTCCGGGCACGCAGAAGGGAGCCGCGTGCGTACCTTGATCCACTCGTCAGCGGTTGTCGGACTCCTCACCTCTCTCGGGACCGCCTTCGCCGGACCGAACTCGCATGGCACGTTGATCGTGCACGCGAATCCTCCGGATCAGTTCTCCTCCTGCGCCAATGAGCACGAAGGGAGCTTCTGCTCTCTCACTGATCCCTGCGTCGCGCTCGACGCGTGCGAGCACGCGATCACGCGGGTGGACGCGAGCGGCGCTCAGGTGTGGACGGTCATCGCCGCGTTTCCGGGTGGAACGAGCCCGCGACTCTCTGGCATCACCTTCGGCGTGCAGTACCCCACGAGCCTGACGGTCGAGGCGGTCGAGCGCTGCGCCGACTTCGAGCTCTCCGACGCCACCTGGCCTGAATCCGGAAGCGGCACCGCGCTCACCTGGAATACGGCGCAGACCGATCCTCTGCGTGTGATCTACGCGTTCGCCGGATACAACTACGGTTCACCCGCGCTCTTCTCGCTGATCCCGCATCCGACGCAGGGCGGGTTCTTCGGAG
The DNA here is from genome assembly GCA_964652115.1 of uncultured bacterium. Classification (GTDB taxonomy): domain Bacteria; phylum Eisenbacteria; class RBG-16-71-46; order CAIMUX01; family CAIMUX01; genus JADJQY01. The sequence goes on from CAZZAH010000065.1 coordinate 3,824, forward strand.
ACGACAGCATTCCTTCCCTGCTCGATCCGATCGCGGGCTACGGCGCGCTCGGCTTCGCTCGACCCGGTGTGCTGGCCTGCCCGAGCACCGATCCCTTATCCGGAGCTTGCTGCCTGGCGGCCGGCCTCTGCGTCGTCAGGCTCGAGTCCGATTGCCTCGACGAAGGCGGCATTTTCCAGGGTGAAGGGATCGCGTGCAACGACGTGCTCTGTCCCCGCCGGGAAGGCGCCTGCTGCGTTTCCGGCCAGGTGTGCCACGTCATGTTGGAGGAGGATTGCCTCGCGGGCGGCGGCAGCTATCAGGGCGACGGCACCGACTGTTCTCCCGATCCCTGCGCCGGCGTGGAGCCCGAAGGCGCCTGCTGCCTCTTCAACGGCACCTGCATCATCGGGACCGAGGTGTACTGCGAAGGGCAGGGAGGCAACTGGCAGGGCGAAGGGACGAGCTGCGATCCGCACCCCTGCGACCCTTCCGGCGCGTGCTGCCTGGACAGCGGCGCTTGCCGCATCTTCACCGAGCAGTGGTGCGGCGCGTACTTCGGCGTCTGGCAGGGGGCGGGTTCGAGCTGCGACGTGGTCGACTGCGCGGTGGATCTGCCGGGAGCCTGCTGCGTTCCCAACGGGAGCTGCTTGATCCGCTACGCCGACGAATGCGTCACGTTGAACGGGACCTTCCAAGGCGAGGGGACCGACTGCACTCCCTATCCTTGTCCTCGCGTCGGCGCTTGCTGCCTCACTTGGGGGTGCGCGCAGTTGCCGCAAACCACCTGCGAGTCGGAAGGGGGCGACTGGCTCGGGCCGGATACACAGTGCGATCCGTACCCCTGCCCCGGACCGGAGGGGGTCTGCTGCATCGGTACAGACTGCGAGATCTTGCTCCCCCCGCTCTGCCAGGAGTTGGGGGGCGTCTTCTACGGGCCGGGGATCCCTTGCGATCCGTGGATCTGCGGCGGCGGCGGACTTCCTGTCGGCGCCTGTTGCGCAGGCATCCACTGCTTCGTGGTGACCGACGAGGAATGCGCGGCCGGGGGTGGGAGCTATCTGGGCGACAACACGAGCTGCGATCCGAATCCCTGCCTTCCCGTGCCGATTCGATCGAGCACGTGGGGTGGGATCAAGGCGCGCTATCGCTAGCCTGCGTCTCGCGCCAGATCTGACTGAGCTCCGCGAGGATGAAGCCGGTGGCGCCCCAGACGGCGGCGCCACCGACGTCGTAAGCGGGCACCGGAATCGTCAGCCCGTCGCGTGAGCGCTCGACCACGAGCGTTGGCCCGTGCAGCGCGAGCTCATCCGGATCGGCGAGGAGAAGCCCTTCGACCTCATCGCCCGCCAGGATGAAGCTCGGCTCGTGATCACACCACGCGACGATCGGATCGACGCGATAGCGGCTCACGTCGATCGGGATGGGGGAGAGGCGACCGAGAAGCACGACCTTCGCCGTGAGCCCGACCTCCTCGTGCGCTTCACGCAGCGCGCATGCCTCGAGCGATTCCTCCGCCTCGCGTTCGCCGCCGGGGAAGGCGACCTGTCCCGCGTGGTGCTCCATCCCGCCCGGTCTTTGAATCAGCGGGATCCGAAAGCCGCTGCCTTTCGGAAAGAGGAGCACGAGCACCGCGGCTTGACGGTAGTCGGGGTCGAAGCGATCGAGCGAGCGAAGCGGCAGATGACTCGGCCAAAGGAGCTGGTGTGCCGCGCGCGCGGGGAGTGGTTGCTGGATGCGCGCCGCCAGTCGCGCGATGCGCGGCGGAAGCGAGGGCTCGCTCGGCGTAACTCCTCCGATCGAATGCTCGTGGTTGGGATCAGTCTTTGCGCTCGGGGGGCTTTCCGCTCGACACCTTCGCGTTCCCGAGAAGCTTCTGCACGTGCTGGCTCACCTGCTCGGAGAAGCGCGTCACTTCGGCCTGAATGTGGGCCTGCGTCTCCGCCACCTTGGTCGTGAGCTCGGCCTTCGTCTCCTGCACCTTCTGCTGAAGCTGGGCCTGCGTCTCCTGCATGCGTTGCTGGAGGATCGTGCTCTGCTTCTGGACCTCGGCCTCGAGGTGAGCCTCACGCAGCTGCTCGAGTAACTCCTCGCGGCGATCGTAGAGGCGACGCAACGGACGCGGCGGCACATTCTCCAGGATGTACGCGGTGAGCAAAGGCAGCGCCACGGTCGAGTCGACGTAGCAGACGACCGCGTCGGGCAGCTTGTTCGGATCGACCTTGCCCCACGAGACCGCTTCCGCCGGCGTGGCGCCCGAAAGGCCGCCCGTGTCGGGCCGCGCATCGGTCAGCTGAAGGAAGAAGTCGTGGCCATCCGACTCGATCCCCAAGACCTCCTGGATCTGCGGCTCGGTCTGGAGGAGGAAGTTCTTCGGCGAGCCGCCGCCCAGGATCCAGACGCCGCTCTTTCCGTTCAGCTTCGCGTCGTAGACGATGGCCGCGGTTTCGTTGACGTCGCGGCTCGGATCGAGGGTGAGGCGATTGCCGGTTAAGGCGAGCGCCGCCACGTTCATCCCGATCGACGAGTCGCCGGGGGAGCTGGTGTAGATCGGCATGCCGCACTCATAGGCGGTCGAGAGGAGGCAGATGTTCTCGTTGCCGAGCACGCGCTCGCGCTCGCGCAGGTACTTGCCGACGAGGAAGTGGAATTCCGCGGTGCCCATGATCTTTTGGAAGGGCGGCGTGGCGATGAGCTCGCGATAGAAGGCGTCGGTCGAGAGCAGCACGTGATAGTCGAAGAGGATGTCGTAGATCCTTACCACGCCGTCCTCGCGCAGCACGCGATCGTCGAGATGCGGGTTGCCCTGATGCATCGCGAGGTTCAACCCGTAGTGCGTGTCGTGATAGAGATTCGCGCCGGTCGAGATCATCCAGTCGACGTAGCCGCCGCGAATGAGCGGCGAGAGCGCGGAGAGCCCGAGCCCCGCGGGGGTGAGGGCGCCCGAAACCGACATGCCGATGACGACGTCGGGCTGGAGCATCTTCTCGACCAGAAGCCTCGCCGCCTCGCGCAGACGCGCGCCGTTGTAGGCGAGGAAGCTCCCCTGGATCAGCTCCGTGATCGACATGCCTGCGTGAATCGGCTTGGGCAAGATGCGCGCGCCGCGAAGCCACCGGCCGGTCGACTCGCCGGCGGGAACATCGCCTTCGGTCGCACCGATCGACGGAGTGCGTCCCATGCGATGGGGATACTGTCCGTGGCCGTCACCGGCACCGGCGGCGGAGTCCGACTCGTTTGGATCGCGCGGGTCGCTCATCGATTCTCCTTTTGCCCTGGGGCGCTTTCCTCGTTCGAGCACGAGGCGAAGGCAGTGTAGATTCGGCCGTTGTTCCACGCAAGCGAACGGCGGACGACGCGCCGCCGAATGGAGGAGCGAAGCCTTGTTCGCCGAAGAGCTCGATCGAAGGCGCCTGCGCTTCCCCCTCGATGAGCACACGCCGGGGGACGAAGGCGCCGAGGCGCGCGCCTGTTCGACCCTCGCGGCCGGCGGCATCCTGCTTCTACCCACCGACACGCTCTACGGACTGTCGTGTCGCTTCACCGATCTGGCGGCGCGAGAGCGCGTGCGGCTCCTCAAAGGGCCCGATCGCCCCGCGAGCTTCATCGCGTTGGTGGCCGACCTAGCGATGGCGCTTCGCTTCGCCGAATCGCCGGAGGGCGCAAGCCTCGCGTATCTGCGTGAGCGTTGGCCCGGGCCGCTCACCGTGATCCTTCGCGCGAGGCCCGAGCTCGACGAGGCGATGGTTGGGCCCGATCGTTCGGTGGCCTTTCGGTGGCCGGCCTTGCCCGCATTGACCGCGCTCGTTCGCGAGATGGGCGAGCCGCTCGTCTCTACCAGCGCGAACGTGCACGGCGAGGCGCCCGCGACGACGGTCGACGAAGCCTGGGCCGCGTTCGGGACCGGCATCGATCTCTATCTCGACGCGGGACCTCGAGCGGGCGCCGCCTCGGCGTTGGTCGATCTCCGTGGCCCGGAGATCCGCATCCTTCGCCTCGGGCCGAGCGCGTGACGCCACTTCCCGCGCTTCGGTACCGCAACTTCCGCCTGCTCTGGAGCGGTCAGCTCGTCTCCTTCACCGGCTCGATGATGCAGAGCGCGGCGGTCCTCTGGCATGTGTCGCTCCTCTGCGATCCGGCGAAGAAGGGGCTGGCGCTTGGGCTCGTCGGGTTGACGCGCTTGGTGCCGATCCTCTTCTTCTCGATTCTGGGTGGGCTGGTCGCCGACGCGCACGATCGACGTCGAGTGCTGCTCATCACGCAGAGCGCGATGACGCTCGCCGCGCTGGCGCTCGCGATCCTGACCTTCCGCGGTGAGGTCGCGCTCTGGGCGATCTATCTCCTGAGCGCGGCCGGGGCGGCGGCGAGCGCCTTCGACGCGCCGGCACGGCAAGCGCTCGCGCCGACCTTGGTCGCGCCCGAGCATCTGCCGAACGCGATCAGCCTCAACCCGACGATGTTTCAGCTCGCCTCGGTCCTCGGTCCGTCGCTCGCCGGCATCGCCATCGCGTCGCTCAGCGTCGGTTGGGTCTACGCGTTGAACGCGGTTTCCTTCCTGGCGGTGATCGCGGCCCTGCTCGCGATGCGCGACCTCCCGATTCGCGCGGCGGCGGAGCGAAGCGAGGTCAGCTGGGCGGCGGCGCGCGAAGGGCTTGGCTTCGTCTTTCGAACGCCGCTCATGCGCGGCTCGATGCTGCTCGACTTCTTCGCGACCTTCTTCTCGTCGGCCACAGCACTCCTGCCGATCTACGCGCAGGACATCCTTCGTATCGGCCCGGCCGGCTATGGATGGCTCTACGCCGCGCCGTCGATCGGGGCTCTCGTGACGGGCGCGGTGATGGTGACGCGGGTCGATCGGATCGACAACCGCGGGCGCGTCCTCTTCCTCGCGGTGGCAGGCTACGGCCTGGCGACGGTCGGCTTCGGATTCTCTCGCGCCTTCTGGCCCGCGTTCCTCTGCCTCGCGCTGACCGGCGCGACCGACACGGTGAGCATGGTGCTTCGGAACATCATCCGCCAGCTCCACACGCCCGATCGGCTGCGGGGGAGGATGACGAGTGTGAACATGGTCTTCTTCATGGGAGGGCCACAGCTGGGCGAGCTCGAGGCGGGGCTGGTGGCGCAAGCGTTCGGCGCGCCGGTCTCGGTCGCGAGCGGCGGCATCCTCTGTCTCGCGGCGGTCTGGTTGGTGGCGGTGAAGACGCCGGAGCTTCTTCGCTACCGGCGTCCGTCCTAACGCAAACTCGATTCCACGCCGACTCGAGCGAAAGCCGACTGGACCGAGCGCCTACTTCATCGAGCGGAACGGCTCGAACGACATGAAGTCGGCGTGGTGCACGATCCAGCCTTCGGTCGTGCGCGCGCCGTGGTCGCCTTCCTTCGAGTGACAGGCGATCATGTGGAGCACCTCGGCCGGCAGATCGAAGCGTGAGGCGAGCGCGACCCCGCTGAAGGGATGGCGCACCAGCTTGCCCATCCGGCTCTGCACGCAGATCCCCGCCACCTTCGTGTACTCGAGCAGCTTGCCCACGTCGATCAGGATCGCCCCGCAGATCAGGATGTCCAGGTTGATCGGAAGCGCGTCCCCGTAGAACTCGCGCATGATCCGCGCGCTGTCCCGGCAGATGTGGACCACGCTCCGCTTGTGGGCGATGAAGCTCACCGTCTTCTCGGTCAGCAGGCTGAACGGAATCTCGTAGAGGTCTTCCGCCGCGAGGTCGCTGTGCTCGAGCGCGTATTCCCAGACCTTGCCGGTCTTCTCCCGGAGATCCTTGTCCTCGATCCAGTCCAGCTCTGGCCAGAGCTTCTTCACGGTCTCGTTCATGGCAGCATCCTCCTGGCTATGGTCGTCGGCGCGGATCTTAGCGTGTTTTGAGCCCGAGGCCAGAGCGGAGATCGAGTGGCCCGAGCGCGCAAATCGGCCGGCCTTCGCCGCACCGCCGGAACCGTCTATTCCAAAGCACTTCGGTCGCGTCGCGTCGCCCGCGCGAGCACGCGAGCAGCGCGATCGGGTGAAACCTCGCTGCCGCGCCGAGCACGCCCACGCTGAAATCCAATGATTTCACCGATGGAACGCGCCTTTCAACTCGCGCGGCGTTGGTCGCTTTCAACCTCGGTCCACGCGACGCGGAGGGATCTTGACGAGCTCACGACCTCATCGCCTGCTCCGCGCTCTCGCCGCGGTGCTCGTGTCCCTAGCTCCTCCGGAGCGTGCATGGGCGCACGCATTTCTTCCCGGCGAGGATCGCGTGCCGCGGTTCGGGCCGCGCTCCGACTCACGAGGACCGAGGTAGATGATGCGTCCCGCGCTGCGAGTCTTTCTGCTCCTGGTTCAACTGGCCGCACTCGCGACGCTGGCGTGGGGCGTGAGGACGTTCGATGACGCGGCGCCGTTCCCTCTCACGCAGATCGCGTTCTGGCTGACGCTGAGCTTCGCGGCCGAGCTCTTCTGGTTCGACACGCAAGGCGCGCAAGGGATGGTGAGCATGTCGTCGGCGGTGAACCTCGCCACCGTGTTCGTGCTGCCCCCCTTGGCTGCCTTCGTGATCGTGGCGCTGAGCGTCCTTCTGAGCGATCTGCTTCTCCATCGAAGACCGGTCGTGCGGGCGTCGTTCAACGCAGCGCAGTCGGTCGTGTCGCTCGGGGTGGCCTACCTGCTGCTTTTCACGCTGAGTGGAATCGAAGCGCCGCCGGGGAGCCGAGCAGTGCTCGAGCATCCGATCGCGGTCTGGGCCGCGCCGATCGGCTTTTACTTCGTGAACACGTTTCTGGTGGCGGGTGCGATCGACCTCTCAGGACAATCGTCGGTTTGGCGAGCATGGATGGCGAACTATGGAGCGTCCTGGTTTCTGCTCACATCGCTCGTGCTCTTCATTCTCGCGGTGACGCTCGTCTCCTGCGTGGAAGCGCTCGGGCTCTGGAGCGGCGTCGCCTTCATCCTGCTCTACTTGATGGTGAAGGAAGGATCAGTTCGTCTCGCTAGCGATTGAACGAGGTAGAACGCGCGCGCAAGAGGCGCTGGCGCCCCGGGGACGCGGATCCCGGTTCGCTGGCGCCTCGTCCATTTTGGTCGAGGGGCGACCGGCGGAAAATGCGGGAGCTTGGCCGATCGCTGGAAGTGCCTCGTCTTGCGGCGCTTCGAGTTGCCGAGCGGAAGGTCCGGCTTCGATCGACGGGCGAATCCCCACCGCATCGCGTTGCCGATCAAGTCCCGTCGCGATCGATTCACGACTTATGCGATGGGCACGAGCCTTGTGACATCAGAATCGAACTTGTGACCGAAGGGAGCTCATCAATGCGAAATCGTCCTCGTAGTCCCTGGATCCTCGCCGCTTCGCTTCTCCTGGTCGGCGCCATGGGCGCGTCGGGATGCGGGTCATCCGGCGTGACCGGACCGTCCGCGGGCGTGACCGGTTCGTCCACCGTGGGAAGCGATCAGCTCGCGGATCGTGGCGCGCGAGATCAAGGCCAGTCACGAAAGCCGCCGGTCGGAACCGACGGGACCAGGAACACCGACCAGGCTCAGTAGTCGCTTGAGCACGGGAGGGGAGGATCAGCGGGGCGATCCTCTCCTCCTAGTTTTTCACTCCTCCGCTCGTCGCCTCGCTTCCTCTCCGCTAACCCGACCTCCACTTGACCGACCTCTTCGCCCCTCGTACCCTCCGCGCAGCAATAACGGGAGGGAATCGTGTTTCGCATCCTGGTGGTCTGCACCGGCAACATCTGTCGAAGTCCGATGGGCGAGGGCATTCTCCGCTCGCTGGCCGCGGAAGAAGGTCTAGGCGACGCGATCGAGGTCCGCTCCTGCGGCACCTGGGCGACGCTGGGGAGCGCGGCGAGTCGAAACGGCATCACGGTCGCCGGTCGCCATGGCATCGAGCTCTCGAATCATCGTTCGCGCCCCTGCTCACGCGAGCTGATCAACGAAGCCGACTTAGTCCTCACGATGGAGCCGGCGCACCGAGCGGAGATCTTGGCGCTTGCGCCCGAGGCGGCGTCGAAGACCCACGTGCTCACCCTCTTCGCCGACGCCGACAAGGGAGACGAAGCGGGGGTCGAGGATCCGATCGGCGGAGATGAAGACTCCTACGCGCAGACCTTCGCCGAGATCGATAGCCTGATGCTCGCGTCCTTCCCCCGCATTCGAAGCCTGGTCGAGTCCTCGGCCGGAGAAAGGAAGAACGGCTGATGAAGGAGCTCGCCAGTGTGGATCCCGCCATTGCCGCCGCCATCGAAGGAGAGCTGGGCCGCCAGCGCGGCACGCTCGAGCTGATCGCGTCGGAGAACTTCGCGCCGCGCGTGGTGCTGGAGGCGATGGGCTCGGTCCTCACCAACAAGTACGCCGAAGGCTACCCGGGCAAGCGCTACTACGGCGGCTGCGAGTTCGTCGACGAGGTGGAGCGCCTGGCGATCGATCGCGCGAAAGCCCTCTTCGGCGCGGACCACGCGAACGTGCAGCCGCACAGCGGATCGTCGGCCAACCTCACGACCTACTTTGCGCTCCTGGAGCCGGGGGACCGCGTGCTCGGCATGAACCTCCAGCACGGTGGGCATCTGACGCACGGCCTCGCGGTCAACTTCTCCGGTCGCTTCTTCGAGGTGACCCCCTACGGCGTCTCGCCCGAAACCAGAACCATCGACTACGACGAGGTGGCTCGCCTCGCGCGCGAGCATCGACCGCGCCTGATCGTGGCGGGCGCGTCCGCCTATGCGCGCACGCTCGACTTCCCGCGCTTTCGCGCGATTGCCGATGAGGTCGGCGCCTACTTGATGGTCGACATGGCGCACATCGCTGGGCTGGTCGCGGCCGGCGTCCATCCTTCGCCAGTGCCGCACGCGCATGTCGTCACCACCACCACGCACAAGACGCTTCGCGGTCCGCGCGGCGGCTTGATCCTTCCGCGCACCGAGCAGGCGGCCGCGATCGACAAGACCGGCTTCCCGGGCATGCAGGGCGGCCCGCTGATGCACATCATCGCGGCCAAGGCGGTCTGCTTCCTGCTCGCGCAGGGCGAGGAGTTCAAGACCTACCAGCGGCAGGTCGTGGCGAACGCGAAGCGGATGTCGGCGCGGCTCATGTCGCGCGGCTTCGACGTCGTCTCGGGCGGCACCGACACGCACCTCTTCCTGCTCGATCTCTCCGCGCGCGGTCTGACAGGCAAGAAGGCCGAGGCGTGGCTCGAGGAAGCAGGCATCACGGTGAACAAGAACACCGTGCCCTTCGACCAGCAATCGCCCTTCGTCACCTCGGGCATCCGCGTCGGCACGCCGGCCGTCACCACGCGCGGCATGAAGGAGGCGGAGATGGATGTCATCGCCGACTCGATCGCCGATGTGCTCGAGGCCTCGGGCGAGGCGAGCGTGGTCGAGCGCGTGGCCAAGCGAACCGGCGAGCTCGCGGCCGGCTTTCCGCTCTACGCTTAGGGAGACACTCGATGGCCGACTGCATCTTCTGCAAGATC
>CAZZAH010000066.1:0-6078 GCA_964652115.1 uncultured bacterium
CGAGTCGGGTGTCCACGTCTCGAGCCATGCGGCCAGGGCCTCGCGGTAGGGGAGCCAGAGCCGATCGGCATGCTCGCGCGCCCGCTGGTGGTAGGCGATGCCGCCGGTCGGTGTCCAGAGATTGCCGAGCATCGCCTCCCCCATGATCGATCGGACCCGCCAACGATTCTTCTCTCGCTCAACCGCATTATCGACCGGCGGCCGCCGGAAGACTATTCTCCTGCCTCACTCGCTTCGATCCATCGGGAGGAATCGGAGGCCCATGCGTCCATCGCTCGGTCCAGCTTGGATTCGCGCGCGCGCGTTCCTGTGGCTCATCGTGCTTGTCGTCACGCTCTTCGGCTGCGAGTCGAGTGAGCTCACGATCGATCGCGGTCAAGGCGACGGGATCGGCCTTTGCTCGGTCACGACCGACACGATTCGCTTCGGCCCGGTCGCGGTCGATGGCGTGTCTTTCGCCGTCGGCATCGTAACCGTGAGCAACTCCGGCGGCGGTCTGCTCACCGGCACCATCGCGAGCGCGGACGAGAGCTTCCTTCTGAGTGAAGGAGGCGGTTCCTACTCGCTCACCCCGGCCGCTCGACGTGTGGTGCGCGTTCGATTCCAACCGCGCTCCGCCGGACCGCACGCGGCGAGCCTCTCGATTGGATCGGGCTGCAGCGTCGCGCTCCTGGGCGACGGCGTCAGCCCTGCCCTCTGCGTCTTCGATCCGTCGGACTTGGACTTCGACCGCGTGACCTTGGGAGAGTCGATCACCCGGACGCTCACCTTGACCAACGGCGGCCAAGAGGATCTCGTGGGCGAGCTCTCCTCGCCCTGCCCCGAGTTCGAGATCGTGAGCGGCGGCGGTCCCTTCCGGCTCGCGGGCAGTCAATCGCGCGAGTTCACCATCCGCTTCACGCCGACGGAGCTCGGCACCGCGCAATGCCTTCTCTCGACCGGCAACTCGCGCTGTCCCGACTACCCTTGCATCGGGATCGGAGAGGAGCTGCCGGTCTGTCAGGTGCTCTTGCCGAGCGGCAGTCAATTCGGCTCGGTCGTGGTCAATCAGAGTCGTGACCTTCCCTTGGTGGTGAAGAACAACGGCGGCGGAACGCTCGTCGGCGAGCTGCTGTCGCCCTGCTCCGAGTTCTCCGTGGTCGGCGACGGCGCCTTCAGCCTGGCGAGGGGGGAGCAGCAGCCCTTCACCCTGCGCTTCCGCCCGACGTCGACCGGCGAAAAGACCTGCACCATCTCGCTCGGCACCGCCTGCGACGGCGTGCCCCTCAGCGGGACCGGGGACGACCCGCCACGCTGTGAGCTGTCGACACCGGATGGCATCGCGTTCGGCGAGGTCGCGATCGGCGCCGACGCGCTGCGCTCGGTTGTGATCCGTAACGGCGGCGGCGGGCGACTGACCGGTGCGCTGAGCGCGCCCTGTGAGGAGTTCCGACTCGACGAGGTCGGCACCTTCGACCTCGCGCGCAACCAGTCGGCTTCGTTTCATCTTCGCTTCGCGCCGCAGACGGTCGGTGCGAAGAGCTGCGCGCTCGAGGTCTCCGGCGTCTCGTGCTCCGCGCCGATCGTGACCGGCGTCGCGGTCGAGCCCTCGCTCTGCGCGATCGACGCGCCGACACGCGACTTTGGACGCGTGGTCGTCGGCGGCACGCGCGGCATCGCCTTCTCCGTTCGAAACGACGGCGGCCAGACGCTGCATGGCTCGGCGCGCGTGGTCAGCGGCGCGGCGAGCTTCTCGCTCAGCGAACCCGAGCCGATCGCGTTCGACCTCGCGCCCGGAAGGTCGCGCAACTTCACGTTGAACTTCCACCCGAGCAGCGCGGGCGCCTTTGACGGCAGCATCGATCTCGGCACAAGCTGCGGCACGCTCGACTTCCAGGGGATCGGAGAGCCGCCGCCCCTCTGCTCGGTCGATCCACCGGGTGAGCTTCTCTTCGGGCCCGTCGTGACCGGCAGCTCGCGGCTTCTCTCCTTCACCCTGTCGAACACGGGAGGCGGCGTAGTCGAAGGTGCGATCAGCCTCGCGAGCTGCACCGCCTTCCACCTCGAAGACGCCGACCTCTCCTATCAGCTCGAGGCGGGAGAGGAGCGGAGCTTCAGCGTTCGCTTCACGCCACCTTCCGTTTCGCAGTTCGACTGTCGAATCGGCCTGGGATCCGAGGCGTGCGGCAGCCTCTGGGTTCGCGGCTCCGGCCAAGCCCCCGCCGATTGCGTGGTCGACGCGCCGATCCGCGACTTCGGCACGGTCGCGCTCGGTGAGTGGAAGGAGTTAGGCCTTTCCCTACGAAACACGGGTGGAAAGCCGCTCAGCGGATCGATCGATCTCGGCGCGGACTTCCCGGTCTTCTCGATCGACGGGCAGAGCAGCGTGAGCTATGAGCTCGGCGCCGATGCCACGCGCGCGTTCGTGCTGCGCTTCACGCCGAGCGCATCGGGCGCGCGGACCCTCGCGCTCGATCCGGGCAATGATCTTTGCGGTGGAGCGATCAGCTTCACCGCGCGCGGCGACGATCCGCCCGCTTGCCAGATCGAGCCGGCAGGACCGCTCGTTTTCCCCACGCTCGTTGCCGGCGCGACCGACACGCTGAGCTTTCGCGTGCGGAACGTCGGAGGCGGAACGCTCGACGGGAGCGTGTCGCCCCTGGTCGGCTGCACCGGCTTCAGCCTGGAAGGGAGCCTGGACTATTCCCTCGTTCGCGGCGAGTCGAAGCGCGTCGTCGTACGCTTCAGCCCGAGCACGGTCGGCGTGTTCACCTGTACAACCGATCCGGGAACGGGATGCGGAGCGATCGAGCTCCAAGGCTCCGCCGAGGACGGACCGATCTGTCAGGTCGAAGCCACCGACGGTCTCGAATTCGGCGTCGTGACCATCGGCGGAAGCGCGTCGAAGTCACTCACCATCACAAACACGGGCGGCGGAACGCTCATCGGCACGATCAGCGAAGCGTGCCCTGATTTCGTGGTGCAACCGACCACCTACTCGCTTGCCGGTGGAGCGGAGCAGGAATTCACAGTGCAGTTTCATCCGATCAGCATTGGCCCACACTCGTGCTCGATCAACCTCGGCTCGAGCTGCGGCAGCTTGGTCTATTCCGGCACGGGCGACGCGGCGCCTGACTGCGAGGTCGAGCCGGCCAACGGACTCCTGAGCTACGGCACCATCGCCGTCGGGTCGAGCTCGGATCTCGGCGTGCTGATCCGAAACACGGGAGGCGGCACGCTCAGCGGAACCGTGTCGATCCCGAGCGGTGGCGACGCGGATCAGTTCCAGATCCAGGGCAGCGGCTTTTACAGTCTGCTCGCGAATCAATCGACGACCATCCTGGTGCGCTTCGCTCCGACCAGCGCGGGGACGAAGGGTGTGGTGTTAAACCTGGGCAGCGGCCTCTGTCGCACGGTGAGCTGTGAAGGGGTCGGCGATCCTCCTCCGAGCTGCTCGCTCACGACCGACGACCTCGACTTCGGCAACGTTGCCGTCGGCGGAATACCGAGCACGAAGACGCTGAGCTTCCGCATCGAGAACACCGGCGGCGGCACGCTCACCGGGAGCGTCGGCTCAGGCTGCGGCGCCTTCGTGGTGATCGCCGGCGGAGGAAGCTATCAGCTGGTGCATGGACAGAGGCGAACCGTGCAGGTGCGCTTCACGCCGGTCGCACTCGGCCCGACGAGCTGCGACCTCAACGCGGGCACCGCATGCGGGAACGTGACGCTTCGCGGTAACGGGGCGGTCAGCTTCAACGCACACCTGGTTTCGACCCTCACTGGATCGGGCGGGACGGGCTGCGCGCAAGGCGGCACCTGCCACGTCTCCGGCGGCTCGGTGCCGTACTGGGGCGACTACGCGACCACACGCGATCGCGTGAGCACGTCGAACCCGCCCGGCAGCCTGGTGCTGCTGAAGGCGCTGGGGGAGAGCCATTCGGGCGGCGTCGTCTGGGAGACGTCGTTCCTCGAGTACCAACGGACCTTGACTTGGATTCAAGAAGGCGCGCTCGACAACTGAGGCCCGTCGCGAAGTCGTCGGCGATGAGGCAAGGAAGGAAGGTTTCCATGCGGGGGCAGGATTGTAGGCCGGGAGCTTGGTGCGCGCGGTTCGCCGCGCTGGCTTTGTGCGTGGTGATGGTCGAGGGGCTCTGCGCCGCGCCGGCGCGCGCGGAATCGATTCGCATCGCCGACGTGCTGGTCGATCTCCTGACCAACGGGATTCGACTCGCGCCGACCGGCCAACCGGTGGAGCACGCGGCGCACTTCACCTCGAACTCGCTCGTGCAGCTCGAGACGATCCGCGCGCTGAACCAGGGAATCGGCCGGCAGATCTCCGGCGCGCGCTTGAGCTCCTCCGCCGGCGGCTTCGCGTACTCCTTCGACGCCGACCTCGGCGTGTACAGCCGCGCGACCTCGAGCTTCGGCCCGATCTACGGCGAGCGACCGCTCACCCTCGGCAAGGGGCGCTTCAACGTCGGGATCAACTACCGGAGCTTCAGCTTCGACAAGCTCGACGACTTGAATCTGGACGACGGCGATCTCTATCTGAACTTCGAGCATGTGAGAGGGGCCGGCGGCGCACCCGACTTCGAGAAGGACCTCGTGACCGCGCGCGTCTTCCTCGGCATCAATTCCAACGTCACCTCGTTGCTCGCGACCTACGGCGCTTCCGACCGACTCGACGTCGGCGTCGTGGTGCCGATCGCGTCGGTCGACTACCGCACCTCGATCGACTTTCACGTCGAGCGTCTCTTCACCGCCGATCAGCCTGATGTCCACCGCTTCCCGAACGGGACCGATAGCCAGACGACCACCGCCACCGGCACCGCGTCGGGCATGGGCGACCTGATCCTTCGCGGCAAGTTCAGGCTGGGCGGTGATCCGAGTCTGCTCTTCGCCGTGACCCAGGATCTGCGCGTTCCGACCGGCGAGGAGCGCGACCTCTTGGGCACCGGCAACTACCAGTCGACCACCAGCCTCATCGGCGCGCTCAATCGCTTCGGCGGCTCCGTGCACTTCGCGCTGGGCTACGCGATCGCCGAGGGGACGGTGCCGGAAGAGCTGCAGTACGGCATCGGCACCGATTGGGCGGTCGATCCCAAGCTCACGCTGGCCGCCGATCTTCTCGGCCGGCAGGTCGGAAAGAGCATGGGGGTCAAGGTCGAGGACGAAGCCTACGCGACCGCGGGCGGCGGGACCCGTGTCTTGCCGCGGATGAAGGCGCTGAACGACCATTCGATCAACGCGGTGCAGACCTCGCTCGGCGCCAAAGTCAACCTCTCGGGCAACCTGCTGCTCACGATGAACTACATCTTCACCATGACCAACGGCGGGTTGAAGGACGAAGCTACGCCGCTGATCGGCCTCGACTACAGCTTCTGATCGAAGCGTTCGTGAACGCCGCCGCGCACGGCGCTCGCGGGATCCACCTCTGGGAGGAGCAATGAACGGCCTCATTCGAATTGGGCGCGACGCGGCGCGGTGGTCGCTGCCCTGGGTTTTCGTGTTCGCGATCGTACGAAGCACGCCTGCCGCCGATCCGCCCCCCGAGCGAGGCGACTTCCAGCCGCAATGGAAGCCGACCGCCGCCGTGCCGCGCGTCACGAGCGAGATCCAGATCGACGGCGAGCTCGATGACGCGGCCTGGGCGCAGGCGACGAAGCTCAGCCACTTCAGCGAGGTCAGGCCGGGCGACCAGATCGCACCGCCGGTCGAGTCGGAAGCGTGGATCGCGTACGACGACGAGAACTTCTACGTCGCCCTCATCGCCTACGACGACCCCACGAAGATCCGCGCGTCGCTTCGCGAGCGCGACGACATCTTCAGCGACGACTACTTCGGCATCATGCTCGATCCGTATGGCGATCTCGCCACCGGCTATGAGTTCTTCGTCAACCCGCTCGGCATTCAGGGCGACCTGCGCATGACGCAAGGGGGCGAGGCGGAGGACATCGGCTTCGACGCGGTCTGGTACTCGAAGGGCCGCGTGACCGAGCGCGGCTATCAGGTGGAGATCGCGCTTCCGTTCTCGAGCCTTCGCTTCACCGACAAGCCGGAGCAGCGCTGGCGCGCGAACTTCTGGCGCGACCATCAGCG
>CAZZAH010000066.1:6178-9350 GCA_964652115.1 uncultured bacterium
TTCTTCCAGGAAGGCTCCGACCTTTACGACTCCTGGATCAGCGCGGTCTACACACGCTCGATCCTGAATCCGGAAGCGGCCGGCAAGCTCACCGCGCGGCTCGGCCGACTCGGCTTGGCCTACACCGTCGCGCGGGATGAGGACTCGCCCTATCTCGTGCCGTTGGGCGAGTACACGCTCGGCGCGTCGGTCGGGCAGAGCGTGAGCCAGATCGCGCGTGCCCGACGGACCTTCGGCGACAACTCCTTCCTCGGCCTGCTCGTCACCGATCGGAGGATCGAGGACGGCGGGGCCGGCACCTTGGGCGCGATCGACGGCGCGCTGCAGTGCTTCAAGAACTATCGGCTCGAATCACAGATCGCCCTCTCGCGCGAGGTGGAGCCGCGTCTACCCGAAGCGATCGAGGACAGCGTGTTTTTCGGCAGAGACGATCACAGCGTGGCGCTCGACGGCGAGACCTTCAGCGGCCACGCGGTCTACGCATCGCTCGAACGATCGGCGCGCGTCTGGAGCTCGGACCTGGACTTCTGGGAGTACGCGCCGACCTTCCGTTCGGATAACGGCTTCACCTCGCAGAACGACTACCGGCAGTTGAATTGGTGGAACGGCCTCGCCTTCCAGCCGAACGGCGAGTGGGTCAAGGAGTGGGATCCTCGCTTCGGGTTCGGGCGCAATTGGTTCTATGACGGAACGCTGAAGCAGGAATGGATCCGGCCGCACGCCAGCATCGACCTCAAGTACCAGACGAATCTCTTCCTCGAGCACTGGCGTGGGCGAGAGCGGTGGAACGGCCATCTCTACGACGGCGTGAACACGACCACGATCGAGGTCGACTCGCGATTCAGTGAGCTCCTCGGGGGAAGCGCAAGCCTGGTCGTCGGACGCGAGATCTGGAGAAGCTTCGACACCGACGCCACGCTCGGGCGAGGCCTCAACGCCTCGGTGAGCGCTCGGATCAAGCCGACCGCCAACCTGGTCCTATCGCCGAGCTATAGCTACGCGCGACTGCGCCGTCCCGATGACGGCTCGACCCTCTACGACGGCTACATCCTGCGCACGCGGGCGACCTATCAGTTCTCCCGCGAGCTGACCGCGCGATGCGTGGTCGAGTACAACGAGTTCGATGACGGCGTCAGCGTGGAGCCGCTCATGACCTATCGTTGGAATGCCTTCACCGTGCTCTACCTCGGCTACGGCGATCACTACCAGAAGTATGGAGTGGGCACGCCGTACCCCGACGCGTTGACGAACGAGGGAACGGAGTGGCATCGCACCACCCAGCAGTTCTTCGCGAAGCTGCAGTATCTGCTGCGCATGTGAACGAGCGTGAGCGCGAGGCCGCCCGCGTTAACGCGCGAGGAACTCGAGCACGCGTGGGTTCACGAGGTCGGGCTTCTCCTGGATCACGCTGTGCGTCGCGCCCGGCACGATCCAGAGCTCGGCGCCCGGGATCGCTCCGGCCAGCGCCTTGGTGTGATCGGGCCGAACCACGTCGTGCTCACCCGCCACGATCAGCACCTTGGCGCGGATCCGCCCGAGCTCGCGTGGCGTGAAGTTCGGCTGTGTGCGCCAGAGACTGATGATCTTCCCCATCGCCGCCGCGTAGTGGAAGGGATCGGGCGCGATCTTCTCGTAGTAGTGCCGCATCTCGGGGCCGAAGCTCTCGACCGTCGCGGTGTCATTCCACGCGACATCGGCCGGGTTGAGCCCATCGGGTTGAAAGTTCGCGCCGAAGGTGACGAGATGGCTCACGCGCTCGGGGAAGTTGAGCGCGAGGTCGAGGCCGGTGACGCCGCCGTCGCTCCAACCGACAATGTCGGCGCGTTGGATCTCGAGCTGGTCCATCAACGCGATCACGTCCTCGGCCATGGTGTGATAGGTGAGCAGGCCGGGCCGATCGCTCGTGCGTCCCTGCGCGCACGCGTCCGGCACGATCAAGCGGAAGTGCGCCGAGAAGGCTTCGATCTGATGTTCGAATTGTCCGCCGTTGCCGGCTCCACCGTGAAGCAGCAGGAGGGCCGGTCCCGCGCCATGCTCCTCGTAATACATGTGGATCCCGTTCAAATCGACGTAGTGACCCTGAATGGCTGGCTGCATGGAAGGATCCTCCACCGCCAATATGGCGGCGATAACAAGGGGAGCGACGAGCGACGTGCTCGGCATGGGTTAAACAGTGCGCCGCGCAACGCGCACGAGTCAAGACAAGGCACGCCTGAGGCGTAGATCGAAGCGCTTGCTCGACGCGCTTGAGCCCCGATCTCGGCGGATCGATCCTGACCTAGTCCAACACCGCGATCGGCGGGGACTCAGTGAAAGATGCTCTTCAATCTGCCCCAGCTCGTGCGCTCGACCGCGGTCACGCTGCAGGGGTTCGGGTCGCAGTCGGTGTCGTCGCCTTGATAGAGCCCGGAGCATCCACCGGGCGTGGTCAAGGTGCACTCACCGCTTGGGAAGCAGCAAGCACCGGTCGCAGGTGGTTGCTCGGGGCAGGGCAGGTATCCATCGCGATTGAATCCGAATCGGCCAAGATCGGCGACGGGATCGAGGATCGCGGGCACGCTATCATCGCCGAAGGTCGCGCCCTGAGTCGGGTGCGGGATCACACGAAGCTCTTCCGGCCGCCCCGGCTCGACGTAGGTCACGAACCAGTAGAGCTCGGTCAAGTGGGCGGTCTGGGTCACGGCGAACGCGATCCCGGTGCCTTCGCCGCTGTCGGGCCAGTCGTCATTGGGCGATTCGAATTCAGCGCACGGGAACCAGTTCAGCATCTCGACGCAAGGCCCATAGCTGATGCCGAAGGAAACTCCGCGCAACCGCGGGCTCGACTCGGCCGGGAAGGCGGCGAAGAGATGCAGTCCGACGAAGACCGGTCGGTCCTCACGAACGATCGCCTGCTCGCAGCTCTCGAGGTTCGACGCGCCGCAATAGTTGAGCTCATCCAAGGTGTAGGAAAGGGTTGGGTTCGTGGTCAGGAGGAGCACGCCGCCGGCGTTCGGGCCGGAGTCGCCGCCGCGCCCGATCGCGCCGTTCCCCGGCCAGGTCGTGGGACTCGGGAGCGGGGTCGACTCCACCGATCGCATGCTGGGCCGACCGGGCAAGCAAGGCTCTCCGCATGCCGCCGGTTCACAGCTGATGTTGTCACCGAGGTACTCACCGCTTTGTCCCACACACT
>CAZZAH010000066.1:9360-13219 GCA_964652115.1 uncultured bacterium
GGTCAACTGCTGGCAGACCGCACCGGAGAAGCAGCACGCCCCGACGAGTGAGCAAGGATCGGTTTCACAGACAGAACCGTCATCCTTGTACACGCCGTCCTCGAGCAAGCAGTGATACTCCGACTCGACGACGCAGGAACCGTCGCTTAGACAGCAGGCGCCGATCGGCGCCGCGGGGCAAGGATTCGGACTGCAGTCGAGCCCCTCGCCGCCGAACGTGCCGCCCGACGACTCGCAGAACTCGGGCGTTTCGCGGAGGCAGTACCCATCGGGGAAGCAGCAGGCTCCGGGGTCCCCGGGGCAGAGGTTCGGCTCGCAGTCGGTGTGGTCGCCGGAGTAAGAGCCGCCCTGGTTCTCGCAAACGCTTTGATAGAGAACCTGGCATCCGTGGTGCGGGAAGCAGCAAGCCCCCGTCGGTGGTGGTGCGGGACACGGATTCGGGTTGCACGTGGTGTTACTTCCCTGGAAGACACCGCCGCCATCGAAGCAGAGGCTCGGGTCGAAGACGGAACAAGTGCCATCCGGGAAGCAGCACGCGCCCGGTTCAGAGGGCATGCCGGGACAAGGCAGGTATCCCGTCTGATTGAACCCGAGTCGACCGAATCCGGCGATCGAATCCAAGATCGCCGGGATCGAGTCGTCGGCAAAGTAGCCTCCCTGCGTCGGGTGCGCGCGCACGGAGAGGTTGCCCTGTTGTGGTGCGTAGTAGTTGTAGCCGGCGAACCAGTAGACCGGGGTGAGCTTTGCCGTCTGCGGCTCGTTCCAGGTCAGGGCAGTTCCGGTGTCGCTGCCGGGCCAACCGGAGCCCGACAGCTCGAAGCTCGCGCAGTTGCCCGCATCCACAATCGAGATCGCGTTGGTGTAGTGGATTCCGAAGACCACTCCGGAGAGCGCCGGATCGCTCGTGGTCGGAAACGCCGCGACGACGAAGAAGACGTAGGTCTGAGAGCCGGTCACGCTGGTCACTGCCGACTCGCAGCTGGAGAGCGCGAAAGATGAGCAGTAGGAGCCGATGTCGTGTGTGTAGACGACCGAAGGCTGCGCGTGCAGGACCAAGGTGCCACCGGCGTTCTGGCCGGCCATCGCCGGTGCGGTCAAGCTTCCGGCGGCAAGCAGTGCGAGCAACATCGTCTTCATCGCGGGCTCCCTTCTCGGGTCTTCTCGTGAGGTGCGAGGCCGAGCGGGGATCGACCGCAACAAGGATACACCCGCGGCCGCGGAGACCGAGAGGGGAAGCTTGCGGTCCGTGAGCTAGTCCGCGAACGCCTCGGCCAACGCCTCGCGCGCCGCTTCGAGCGTGAGGTCGATCTCCGCCTCACGATGCAGATACGACACGAACGCGGTCTCGAACTGCGAGGGCGCGAGGTAGACGCCTCGCGCGAGCATCCCGCGGAAGTAGCGGCCGAAGCGCTCGGTGTCCGACCGCTTGACCTCATCCCAGTTGCGCATCGGGCCAGGCCCGAAGAAGAGGGTGACGAAGGAGCCGACGCGCGCTTGGTTCATGCCGCGCGTGGTGGCGGCGATCCGCTCCGCCAACTTGGGTTCGTTCAGGATCTCCGTAAGTCCCGCTTGCAGGCGCGCGCCCATCCGCTCGAGATGCGGATAGAGGTCGCGCGTCGCCTCGATCTTCTTCAGCATCGCGATGCCGGCGGCGGTGGCGAGAGGATTGCCGCTCAGCGTGCCGGCCTGGTAGATCGGTCCTTCCGGCGAGATCTGCCGCATGAGGTCGGCGCGTCCACCGTAGGCCGCGAGCGGCAGGCCGCCGCCGACCACCTTGCCGAGCGTGGTCAGGTCGGGCTTCACGTTGTACCACTCCTGCGCCCCACCCTGCGCGATGCGGAAGCCGGTCATCACCTCATCGAAGATGAGCAGCGCACCCTCACGATCGCAGGTCGCGCGAAGCTTCTGCAGGAAGTTGTCGACCGGCGGCACGCAGCCCATGTTGCCGACCACCGGCTCCACGATCACCGCCGCGATCTCGCCGGTGTATCGATCGAAGAGCGCGTCGACCGCTTCGGGATCGTTGTAGGGGGCGATGAGCGTGTCGGCCGCGGTGCCGGCCGGAACGCCGGGGCTGTCCGGCACACCGAAGGTCGCGGCTCCCGATCCCGCCTTGATGAGGAAGGCATCGCCGTGGCCGTGATAGCATCCTTCGAACTTCACCACCTTGTCGCGCCCGGTGGCGCCGCGCGCAAGACGAAGCGCGCTCATCGTCGCCTCGGTGCCGGAATTCACCAGCCGCACCACCTCGATCGAAGGAACGAGGCGCGCGATGCGCTCCGCCATCTCCGCCTCGGCTTCGGTCGGGGCGCCGAAGGAGGTGCCGCGCTCCGCCGCCTTCTGCACCGCGGAGACGACATCGGGATCGGCATGCCCGAAGATCAGCGGACCCCACGATCCGACGTAGTCGATGTAGGTGCGTCCGTCCACGTCGGTGATGCGGCAGCCGTCTCCGCGCTCGATGAAGAGGGGATTCCCTCCCACCGCGCGAAAGGCGCGCACCGGCGAGTTTACCCCGCCGGGGATGAATGCCTTCGCGCGTGCGAAGAGCTCCTGGCTGCGTGGGCCGGCGTGTCGCGGATCGGATGTGGGCACGAGGAACTCCTTAGTTGGCGCTTTGACCGGCGACCGCCTTGACGCGCGCGAAGTCGCCGACACGAATCATGAAGAGCTTGGAGAGGTCGATGTTCCGGCGCATCGCTTCCAGGATCTCCTCGGGCGTGAGCTCAGAGACACGTTGCTCGAGCGTCGCGTCCCAGATCAAGGTGCGGCCTTCGTTCGCGCGCGAGGCCAAGCGACCGGCGAGCTCGCCATCGTTGCCGCGCGACATGGTGCGGCCCTGGAGCCAACCGGACTTCGCGTCGGTGACCTCTTCCGTCGTGAAACCGTCCTTGAGCACGCGCTGGACCTCCTCGGTGAAGCCCTGCTCCACGCGGTCGGCATTCTGCGGCGCGTAGATCGCGCGGCCGCTCCACATCGCGCTCTTCTCGAACGAGCTCGCGAAGAACATCGAGCCGACGTTGTAGCAGAGGCCGTCCTTCTGGCGAAGGCGCGTGGCGATGCGTGAGTTCAAGAATCCGCCGCCGGTCATGAAGTTGCCGAGCGACATCGCCGGGAAGTCATCGTCGTCGTCGCTCAGGTTGACCTGTAGGCCGGCGCGGAAGACGGCGTTCTCCTTGTCGGGAGCTTCGAGCGCCAACTTGCCGCCGGGCAGATCCTGGTAGGGACTCGGGACGCGGGTGTAGGGGGTCTTGCTCTTCCACGAACCGAAGAGCTCGGTCACGAGCTTGCTCATGCTCGCGGCGTCGAGGTCGCCGACGAGGCAGAGCTCACCGGCCGACGCTCCGTAGAAATCGGCGTGGAACTGCTTCACCGCGTCGAGCGATACCTGCGGAATCTCCGCCAACTGCTCCTCCGGTGTCGGTGTGTAGCGCACGTCGCCCTTCGGGTAGGGATTCATGTGCCGCGCCCACGCCACCTGCGCCATCGAGTTGGGCTCGCTTCGCGATTCCTCGACGCCCGCCAACTCCTCCTGCTTCACCAGCTCGAACTCTGATGCGGGGAAGCTCGGCTCGCGGAGGATCTCCGCCACCAGGCGCAGCGCAGCCTCGGCGTTCTCACGCGTGATCTCGCCGCCCGCGAAGACCCCGGTCGCGTCGCCGCCCACGAAAAGGCGCGCCTTCATCCGATCGATCTCGTCCCGGATCTGCTGGCGCGTGCGATGCGTCGTGCCCCGCATCAGCATCGTTCCGGCGAGCTCGCCGATCTCCGACTTGTTCATCAAGCTGTGTTCGTCGCCGAAGTGCAGGCTGAGCGCGAGGCTGACGGTCGAGCCGCGCGTCTTCTTCGGCAGGAGAAC
>CAZZAH010000067.1:0-13169 GCA_964652115.1 uncultured bacterium
CTCGATGGCTCGCGGAGAACTGTTCCGCGAAGGCTCCGTAGCTCGGTAAGGCGACGCCCGCGAACTGCCAGGCATACGCGTCCTCGTAGCCCCCGTCCGAATTGAGGAGAAGGTCAAAGCTGCAGCCTTCCTCCCCGGGGATGAGGTTGGTGTCGCGCGCGAGGCCAAGGTGCGTCGCTTCGCCATTCGCTTCACCGCTCGCGACGGTGCCGCCGCACCCCCCCGACTGAACATCGCAGCGATGGGGGAGGCAGAGCGCTTCGGTGCCGAAGTAGGTCCCGGCCGCATCCGCGCACTCCGCCGGAGGCATGACCGTGCAGCTTGCTCCGATGCAGCAGGCGCCGCGCGCGGGGCACGGCTCGCTCTCGCACGGCGTGTCGTCGCCCAGGTAGGTGCCCTCGCGGCGCGCGCATTCCTCCGGCGCTGCCATCACGCAGACCCCGCTCAGGAAGCAACAGCCGCCGACCGGGCCGACCACCGGCGGGCAGGGACTGGGATCGCACGCAACGCCGCGTTGCCAGGTCGCGCCGGTCGCGGGATTGCATTCGTATTCGAGCGTCTGCCGACAGGTGCCATCGAGCGCGCAGCACGCGCCGCCGAGCGGTCGGCAAGGGTTCGGATCGCAGAAGCTGCCGTCGCCGCGGTAGCGAAGGGAATTGCCGGCGCACTGCGCGGCGATGCGGATCTCGCACGAGCCATCGAACAGGCAGCACGCTCCTGACGGCGGTTGCGGAAGCGGGCAGGGACGCTCGCCCGGCAGGTCGAAGCCCATGCTTCCGAACGCCGCGATCGAATCACCGCGGGCCGAACCGGAGTCGTCTTCGAACCACGCCCCTTCGGTGGGATGGCGAGTGAGCCTAAGCGTGGTCGGCTCGGAGCCAATGCGCACGACGATGAGCTCGTAGAGCTCGACCACTCGAGTGCGGCGCACCTCCGCGAATCGAAGGATCGTGCCGCTGCCGGGGCTCGGCCACGTCTCCGTGCTCGTCTCCGACGTCGCGCAGCGCCCGTAGTGCTCGATCGCGAGCGCCGAAGGATCGTAGTCGAGCCCAAAGCTCACGCCGAGAAGCCGAGGCTGATTCTGCAGCGAAAACGCGGCCAGGACGAAGCAGGTCGCGCACTCGCGCGCTTCGGTGCTGTCCTGACGCGTGACCGCGTCCTCGCACTCGTCGATGTCGCTCTGGCCGCAGAAGTATCCGGTCAGATCGCAGCTCGCGTTGACCGCGGCGTTGTAGTGAAGAATCAGGACGCCGCCGGCATTCGAGCCGGCGAAGGCCGCGGTCGCGGAGAAGAAGGCGACGGCGGCGAGCCCAAGCGTGAAGCTCCTCATGAGCAGGCCCCCAGAGTGAAGGGTCAACCCATGCCCCACGCGAGTCTATCGCCGCCGCGCCTTCATCCGCGATGACAAATGCGGCCGCGCGTCGAGTGAAGCGCGGCCGTTCGCTTAGCGAGTCGAGCCCTCTTCTCCCTTGTACAGAGACTTCACGCGACCCCAGGACATCTTCTTGATCGCGATCGCGCCGCAGGAGCTCGTCTCGCAGCCGATGCCGAGCGCTTGCGTCGGACCCCAGACCATGCTCGTGTTCACCCAGCCGGTCGGGTAGCCGATCCCGGGTGCGATGTTGGTCAGCGGGCATCCGCCGAAGCCGTCCAAGTCGGCGCCGACGTACCACGGCGAGAGCGCGTTCGGCCAGACGCCCCAGAATCCCACCCAGAAGTTGCCCTCGACGCAGCACCAGCCCAGATCGAAGACATGGCGGCTGATCGCGGGCCAGAACGCGATGGTGCCCGGCGTCACGCGCATCGGTCCGCAGACCACGGTGCCAGGACATCCGCCGTCGTCGTTCCAGACGTAGACGTCCATCTGCTGGCCCGCCTGGGAGCCGACCTGCGTGAAGTCGAAGACCGCCGAGCAGACGTTCACCGACCAGTCCCCGCTGAAGCATTCGGCGAAGGCGCCGTAGGTCGGGGCGGCGATGCCGGCGTACTGCCAGGCGTAGCCGTTCTCGTAGGTGCCGTCGCTGTTCATGTTCAGCGTGCCGCAGCCGAGGCCGCTCGTCGTGCCCTGCAGGGTGCCGGTGCCGATGCCGACGCTCTTCGCCTCGCCGTGCCTTGTGCCGCTGGCGGGACCCTTGGCGCAGCCGCCGCCGCCACCGCCGCCGCAAGGATTCGGGCTGCAGAGCGTCGCGTCGCCATGGTAGGTGCCGCCGTTGGCCATGCAGTCGGCTTGCGTCCGGATGTAGCAGGCGCTGCCGAAGCAGCACGCGCCGCTCGCGACGCAGACCTGCGCGCTGCACGGCACGTCCTCTCCGTACCACGCGCCATGATTTTGGAAGCAATCGTTGGAGGTCATCACGACGCAGGTGCCGTTCATGAGGCAGCAGCCTCCGGTCGGCGGCAAGGGAGCCGGACAGTCGAGCGCGCCGTTTCGGTTGAAGCCGAAGCGCCCGAGGAAGGACACCTCGTCCAGAATCGCCGGCACGCTGTCGTCCGCGAAGTACGCGCCTTGGGTCGGATGCGCCGCGAGCGCGAGCTCATCGATACGTCCCTCGTAGGCGTAGGCCGCGAACCAGTAGACCTCGGTCAGCAGCGTCGTCCGCGCACTGTTCCAGGTGAGCGCCGTGCCTTCACCCGACGCGGGCCATTGCGCGGTCGGGAGCTCGAAGTCGGCGCACGCGCCCCACGCTTCGAGCACCACGCAGTTGCCGTACGCGAGGCCAAAAGTCGTCCCCATCATTCGCGGATGACTTCGCTCGGGGAAGGCCGCGAGCGCGAAGATGACCGCGGACTCGGCGCCTTCCTTCTGCGTGATCGCGTCCTCGCAACGCGCCAAGCCGGACTGACCGCAGAAGTCGACGCCGCCATCGGTGTAGACGAGTGCCGGGTTGGTGTGAAGGATGAGCGCGCCGCCGCCATTCGGTCCGACGTCACGCGTGGGCGAGGCGCCGCCGACCGGCCAGCTCGCCGTCCGCGGCAACGGAGCCGGCGCATTCTCCCAGCGAACGATCGGCGCCATGCCGCAAGGCTGCGGACAGGGGTTGGGATCGCAGGCCGTGGTCTCGCCGTGGAAGACCCCTTGCTGCGAAGCGCAGATCGACTCGAGCACGATCGTGCAGCTGCCGTCGAGCAGGCAGCAGGCTCCGGGCTGCGGACACGGATTGGGGCTGCACCCGATGCCGTCGCCTTGGTAGCTGCCCCCCGCGTTTCCGCACGGTTCGTACATGTACACGCGACACGTGCCGTCCTCGAAGCAGCAGGCGCCGACCGCCGGACAGACGACGACGTCACAGCTCACGCCGTATCCGCGCCAGAGCCCGAGCAGCGATTCGCACGTCTCCCACGGAAGCGTCTGGCACTCGCCGGTCGGAACGCAGCACGCGCCCGGCAGATCGAAGCACGGATTCGGATCGCAGGTCGTGCCGTCGCCCATCGGGAGTCCGCCCCCGCTGACGCAGAGATCGCTGAGGGTGACGTAGCAGCTGCCGTCGGGTCTGCAGCACGCGCCGGCCGGCGGACAAGGATTCGGCTCGCAGGAGGTCTGGCCACCCTGGAAGGATCCGCCGCTGCCGATGCAGTTGTTCTCGAGCTGGATCGCGCAGCTTCCGTCGCTATAACAGCAGGCGCCGAGCTGCGGGCAAGGGTTGGGATCGCAGGTCGTGCCGTCGCCTTGGTAGACGCCGCCGGAGCTCCAGCAGGTCTGTTCGAGGATCGCTTGGCAGGTGCCGTCTTCACGACAGCACGCGCCGATCGGGGGACAGACCACCAGGTCACAGCTCGATCCGTAGCCTTGCCACAGGCCGAGCATCAACGTGCAGGTCGTGAAGTCGAACACTTGGCAACCGCCGGTCGGCACACAGCAGGCGCCCGGCAGATCGAAGCACGGGTTCGGATCGCAGGTGGTGCCGTCGCCCATCGGGGTGCCGCCCTGGATGGCGCAGAGCTCGGTCATCATCATGTAGCAGGTGCCGTCGGGCCGGCAGCAGGCGCCGGCGGGCGGACAAGGATTGGGATCACAGCTCGTGCCGTCGCCTTGATACGCGCCGCCCGCACCGCCGCAGGACGCGGCGAGTCGCGTCTGGCATGAACCATCGTTGAAGCAGCAGGCGCCGAAGTGTTCGTCGCCGCCGATCGTCTCACAGCCGATGCCGAGCGCCTGCGTCGGACCCCAGACCACGCTGGTGTTCGTCCACCCGGTGGGGAAGCCGATTCCCGGCGCGATGTTGGTGAGCGGGCAACCGCCGGGGCCGTCGAGATCGGCGCCGACGTACCAGGGGCCGAGCTCCCCGGGCCAGTTTCCCCACCATCCCACCCAGAAGGAGCCGTCGACGTCGCAGCCGTCCATCGTCACAACGTGTCGACTGAGCTCCGGCCAGTAGGCGACAGGCCCCGGGTCGACGTTCGTCTTGACGCAGCGAACTGCGCCGGGACAGCCGTTGTCGTCGTCCCACGCATACACGTCCATCCGCTGGCCCGCCTGGTATCCCACCTGGGTGAGGTCGAGCACGACGGAGCAGAGCACTTCCTGGGTGGCGGAGTAACACTCGGCGAGCGCGCCATAGGTCGGTGCGATCACCCCGCCGTACCCCCAGTTGTAGCCGTTCTCGTAGCTGCCGTCGCTGTTCATCTGGAAGACGCCGCAGCCGAGGTCGGTCATCGCGCCTTGCACCGTCCCGTGACCGAGGCCGACGCTCTTCGCCTCGCCGCTTCGCCGGCCGGTTCCGGCGCCCTTCGAGCAACCGCCCACGGGCGTGCACGGGTTGGGGTCGCAGGTCGTGTCGGTCCCCATGAAGTTGCCGCCTTGGGCGGAGCAGTCCGACTCGGTCACGACGTAGCAGGTGATTCCGAGGCAACACGCGCCCATCGGCGGCGTCGGACACGAATTTGGGTCGCAGGTGGTGCCGTCGCCGAGATACATGCCTCCGATGCCGACGCAGTCATCGGCAAGCATGATCACGCAGCTGCCGTCCGGGACGCAGCACGCGCCGGTCGGGGCAGTCACGCCTGGACAGGGCAACACCCCCGCCTGGTTGAAGCCGAGCGCGCCCAGCGCGGCGATCGGGTCGAGCAACGCGGGAACGCTGTCATCCGCGAAGAGAGCGCCTTGGGTCGGGTGAGGAACGAGGGAGAGGCGGTCGACGCTCCCGTAACTCGAGTACGCGGCGAACCAGTACGCCTCGGTCAGGTGCGAGGTCTGCGCCGTGTTCCACGTCACCGCGGTTCCCTCGCCCGACATGGGCCACTGCGCGGTCGAGAGCTCGAAGTCTCCGCAGGCGCCCCAATCCACGATCCCTACACAGGGACCGTACTGGATGCCGAAGACGAGGCCCGCGAGCCGCGGTTGACTTGCACTGTTAAAGGCCGCGATCACGTGGATCACCGCGACGCCGTCGCCGTTCACGCTGGTGATGGCGGCGTCACACTGCGCGAGGTTCGACGCGCCGCAGTAGGACTCGACATCGCTGCTGTAGACCAGGCTCGGATTGGAGTGGAGGATGAGCGTGCCGCCCGCGTTCTGTCCGGGGCGCTGTTCCCCTCCACCACTCGGCCAGGTTTGCGGCACCGGCTTGCTCGCCGGCGCGTTTTCGCGGTGCACCGCCGTCAGCCCGACGCATCCGGTCGGGCAGGGGTTGGGATTGCACGGCACGTCGTCGCCCTGGTAGCTCCCGACGCAGTCATCGCTGGTGGTGATGGTGCAGGAGCCATCCGTCGCGCAGCAGGCGCCGGTCCCCGGCGGCGGCACCGGGCAAGGATTCGGATCGCAGCTGGTCGCGTCACCCTGGTAGACCCACTGGCACTCTGCCTCGGTGGTGACCACGCAGAAGCCGTCGAACCGACAGCACGCTCCGGTCGGCGGTGCCGCCGGACAGGGGTTCGGATCACAGCTCTCGCCCTCGCCCATGAAGACGCCGCCGCTCGAGGCGCAGCTCGCGGGCTGCAGCACGACGCAGTGGCCGTCGGCGTAGCAGCACGCTCCCGACGCGGGGAGCGCCGCCGGGCACGGCAGGTCGCCATCCTGATTGAAGCCCATTCGACCGAGGTCGGCGATCGGGTCCAAGATCGCGGGGATGCTGTCATCCGCGAAGACCGCGCCTTGAGTCGGATGAGGGATGAGCGCGAGGGCATCCGTGCTCGCGTACACGGCGTAGGCCGCGAACCAGTAGATCTCGGTCAAGGTCGAGGTCTGGGCGGTGTTCCAGGTGACCGCGGTCCCTTCGCCCGAGTTAGGCCACGCGCCGCTCGGGAGCTCGAAGTCTCCGCACGCGCCCCAACCAGCGAGCGCGACACACGGGCCGTAGGCGATGCCGAAGACGATGCCGGACAACCGCGGTTGGCTTCCGATTGGGAAGGCCGCGATCGCGTGAATGACCGCGACGCCGTCGCCATCGACGCGGACGTTCGCGTTCTCGCACGACGAGAGGTTCGACTGGCCGCAGAACGACTCGATGTCGCTCGAGTAGACCAGGCTCGGATTGGTGTGGAGGATCAACGTGCCCGATGCGTTCGGTCCCGCGCCGCGTTGGCCCGCGCCGTTCGGCCACGTGGTCGGCGTCGGCTTACTCGGCGGCGCGTTCTCGCGGTGCACCGCCGTCAGCCCGACGCATCCGGTCGGGCAGGGGTTGGGATCGCAGGTCGTGTCGTCGCCTTGGTAGACGCCGGCGCACTCGGGGTCAGTCGTGACCACGCACGAGCCATCGTGAGAACAGCACGCACCGGTCGGCGGCTGCGGGCAAGGGTTCGGCGAACAGGCGGTGAAGTCGCCCTGGTACGCGCCGCCCTGGGTTGTACAGGCTGCATCGATCAGCTCCAGGCAGGAACCGTCCTCGAAGCAGCACGCGCCGAGCGGCTGCGGGCAGGGATTCGGATTGCACGGCACGTCATCGCCCAGATAGCTGCCGAACGCCGCGGCGCACATCGCTTCGGTCAACACCGTGCAGCCGCCATCGGTCGCGCAGCAGGCGCCGGTCGGAGGCGGTTGCGGGCAAGGATTCGGGCTACAGGTGGTTCCGTCTCCCTGGTACGTGCCCTCCGCGCCCTCGCAGGCGGCTTGAAGCCTCGTCTGACAGGTCCCGTTGGCGAAGCAGCAGGCGCCATAGTGCTCGCTTCCGCCGATCGTCTCGCACCCGATGCCGAGCGCTTGCGTCGGACCCCAGACCAAGCTGGTGTTGGTCCACCCGGTGGGGAAGCCGATCCCCGGCGCGATGTTGGTGAGAGGACAACCGCCGATGCCGTCGAGGTCGGCGCCGACATACCAGGAGGAGATCTGCCCAGGCCAGTTCCCCCACCATCCGACCCAGAAGCTGCCGTCCACGGCGCACGCGTCGACGTTCACGACGTGCCGGCTGAGGGTCGGCCAGTACGCGATCTGGCCCGGGTCGACGTTCGTCTTGACGCAGCGGACGCTGCCGGGACAACCGTTGTCGTCGTTCCACAGGTAGACATCCATCGTCTGGCCCGACTGCAAGCCGACCTGCGTGAGGTCGATCACGACGGAGCAGATCACCTGGGCGATGCCCGAGTAGCACTCGGCGAAGGCGCCGTAGGTCGGCGCGACCTGGCCGCCGTACTGCCAGGCGTAGCCGTTCTCGTAGCTGCTGTCGCTGTTCAAGTGGAGCACGCCGCAACCGAGGTCGGTCGTCGCGCTCTGCAAGGTGCCGTGACCGCGGCCCACTTCCTTCGACTCGCCGTGACGCGCGCCGGTCGCGACCCCCTTCGAGCAGCCGCCGATCACCGGGCACGGATTCGGATCACAGGGGACGCCGTCGCCCCAGTAGGTGCCGTTGCACTCGAGCGCCGTCGTCAGGACGCACGAAGCATCGATCAAGCAGCACGCGCCGGTCGGATGCGGCAAGGCACAGATCACGGTGCCTGGCTGATCGAACCCGAGGGTGCCATAGCCCAGGATCGGATCGAGGATTGAAGGGATGCTGTCGTCCGCGAACGATCCACCCTGCGTCGGGTGCGGCTTGAGCGCGAAGAGGGCGGGCGTCGGCGCGTAGTAGTTGTAGCCCGCGAACCAGTAGGCGGTGGAGAGCAACGCCGTCCGCGGAGCGTTCCAGGTGAGCGCCGTTCCCGAGCCCGACGACGGCCAGTCGCTCGTCGGTAGC
This sequence comes from uncultured bacterium, assembly GCA_964652115.1. Classification (GTDB taxonomy): domain Bacteria; phylum Eisenbacteria; class RBG-16-71-46; order CAIMUX01; family CAIMUX01; genus JADJQY01. Next base: position 8,106 of record CAZZAH010000067.1, read on the forward strand.
TCGAAGTCGCCGCACGCGCCTTGCGCCATGAGGCTCACCGACGCGTCGTACTGGATGCCGAAGGTCATGCCCGAGAGACGCGGACTGCTCCCATCGGGGAACGAAGCAATCACGAACCAGACGAAGACGCGGTTGCCTTGAACGGAAGCATCCGTCGCCTCGCACGTCATGAGGCCGGCTTGACCGCAATAGCTCGTGTTGTCCGAGCAGTAGGTAATGCCCTCGTTCGCGTGGAGCAGCAGCACGCCATTCGCGTTCGGTCCGGCCCATGCGTTGCTCGCCGCGAAGAGGACCGTGCAAGCCAGTGCGCAGAGGAGATAAAAACGACGCATCGACGACCTCCCGGAATTGGGGAAGACCTCTAGGTCTCGGCGAAGGCCGGGTCGATTCGTCGGAGGGCCTGATCTTTGGCGTGAGGGTGATGTCCTCGACGCGCGCCGAGTATACGCCCCTCTCGCGTGGGATACCTATCGACCAGCGCGGCATTGCCGCGGAATCACGAGCTGGTGGAGCGGCCGCACGCTCGCCGACCTCCTGCCGACGAGCGTGAGACGCATTCGAAGCCTCGCTACTTCTTCTCTCCGCTCTGATAGAGCGCCTTCACTCGACCCCAGGACACCTTGCGCGTCGCGACGGCGCCGCAGGGCGCGAGCTCGCATCCGATGCCGAGTGCCTGCGTCGGTCCCCAGACCTGGCTCGTGTTGGTCCAGCCGGTCGGGAAACCGATCCCCGGTGCGATGTTGGTGAGCGGACAGCCGCCGAAGCCGTCCAAGTCTGCGCCGACGTACCAAGCGGAGATCCCGCCCGGCCAGTTGCCCCAGTACCCGACCCAGAACGGACCGTCGGGGCAGCAGCCGGACAGGTCGATCACGTGCCGACTGAGCGCCGGCCAGAAGGCGATCGTTCCCGGATTGAGGTTCGTTCGATTGCAGATCACGTTGCCGGGTACTCCGCCTCCGTCCGCCCAGACGTAGATGTCCATGCACTGACCGCCGGCGAGGCCGACCTGCGTAAGGTCGAACACCAGCGAGCAAATGCTCTCGGTGCCGGAGGTGGCGTAGCACTCCGCGAACGCACCGTAGTAGGGAGGAACGACCGCGCCGTACTGCCAGGCGTAACCGTTCTCGTAGCTGCCGTCGGCGTTCATGTTGAGCGAGCCGCAGCCGGTGCCGTCGGTGCCGCTCTCGACCACGCCGGACCCGAACCCGACGCTCGCCTTGATCTCGGTCTTGGGGCCGGTCGCGATCGGATTGACGCAAGGGCCGCCGCCGCCGCACGGATTCGGACTGCAGTCTGAGCCGTTGCCTTGATAGCTGCCGCCATGCGAGCCGCACTCGGACTGTGTGTACAAGTAACAGGCTTGCCCGACGCAGCAGGCTCCGCGCGGCTCACAGTTGATCGACTCGCAGGGGACATCGTCGCCGAAGTACTGGCCCAGATACGACGCGCACTGCGATTGGGTGAGCACGACGCACGTGCCGTCCAAGAGACAGCACGCGCCCGTGATCGGCAAGGGGGCGGGGCAGCCCAGCGCGCCGTCGCGATTGAAGCCGAAGCGCCCAAGGAAGGCGATCTCGTCGAGCAGCGAAGGCACGCTGTCATCGGCGAAGTAGGCGCCCTGCGTCGGGTGCACGGTCAACGCGAGCTGATCGATCCGTCCCTCGTAGGCGTAGGCCGCGAACCAGTAGACCTCGGTCAGGAGATCGGTGCGCGCCGTGTTCCAGGTGAGCGCCGTCCCTTCGCCCGAGCTTGGCCAGCCCGCGGTCGCGAGCTCGAAGTCGGCGCAAGGGCCCCATCCCTCGAGCACCGCACAGTTGCCGTAGTTGAGGCCGAAGACGATCCCCGCCAACCGCGGATGGCTTCGCTCCGGGAAGGCGGCGAGAGCGTAAATGATCGCTGATTCGCTGCCGTCCTTTCTCGTGATCGCGTTCTCGCAGGCGGAGAGTGCGGACTGGCCGCAGTAGCCGCCGCCATCGCTGGTGTAAGTCAGCGCGGGATTGCTGTGAAGGATGAGCATGCCGCCCGCGTTCGGCCCGGCGTCGCGCGAGTCGCCGTCGGCCGGCCACTGCGCGCGAGGCAGCGGCGTCGGCGCGTTCTCCCACCGGACGATCGGCGAGGTCGCGCAGGGCAGCGGACAGGGATTCGGCTCGCACAGCGCGATATCGTCGCGGAACTCTCCTCCCTGCGCGAAGCAGTCGTTCGCGAGGAGCACCATGCATGTACCATCGAGGAAGCAGCAGGCGCTCGGCTGCGGGCAGGGATTCGGATCGCAGGTCGTGCCGTCGCCGTAGTAGTTGCCGCCGCTGTTCACGCACCAGTCGTAGTAGGTGATGGTGCACCTGCCGTCGCTGAGGCAGCAAGCGCCCGGCAGCGGGCAGCCGATGACATCGCACGGGACGCCGTAGCCGTAGAAGATCCCGTGCTGCGCGTCGCACGCGGTCCGCTCGAGCGGCTCGCACGCGCCGGTCGGCAAGCAGCACGCGCCCGGCAGGTCGAAGCACGGATTGGGATCGCAGACGGTATTGTCGCCGAGCGGCGTTCCACCGTGGTCCAAGCACCACTGCTGGGTGATGAGGTCGCAGCTGCCGTCGGGATTGCAGCAAGCGCCGGCCGGCGGGCAGGGATTCGGATCACAGGTGGTCCCGCTGCCCTGGGACTCGCCGCCGTGGCTCTCGCAGAAGGCCGGAAGGAACATGAAGCACGCGCCGTCGGGGACGCAACACGCGCCCGGCTGCGGACAGGGGTTTGGATCGCAGACCGTGTCGCCTTGATAAAGGCCGTCGTGGTCGCCGCAGTAAGAGGCGAGCAGAAGTAAGCAATGTCCGTCCGAGAAGCAACAGGCGCCGATCGGCGGACACGAGTTGTCCGAGCACGGGATCCCGTAGCCTTGCCACTCTCCCTGAGCCGAGATGCAGAAGGCCTCTCTCATGACCTCGCAGCCACCGGTCGGCAAGCAGCACGCTCCGGGCAGCGGCTGACAAGGGTTCGGAGAGCAGGCGGTGCCGTCGCCCTGGTAGGCGCCCCCTGCCTGATCGCACTCCGCATGGCTGCGGATCGAGCATCCACCATCCGGAGCGCAGCAAGCTCCGGTCGGTTCCGGCTGCGGGCAAGGATTCGGTGTGCAAGAGGTGCCGCTGCCGTAATACGACCCGGAGTGGCTTGTACACCACGACGAGATGCGCTCGAGGCAGGAGCCGTCGGCGAAGCAGCAAGCGCCGACCGGCGGGCAGGTGAACGGATCGCAGATGGTGCCGTATCCCTGCCAGCTGCCCTGTGCCGTTGTACAGGCGCCGCGCGAGATCACCTGGCACGTGCCGTCCGGTAGACAGCAGGCGCCCGGAAGCGATGTGCAAGGGTTGGGTGAGCAGAGGCTGTTGTCGCCTTGGTAGTTTTCACCGCTCGCCGCGCAATCCTCGGCCGTCTTGATCGTGCAGGTACCGATCGAAGCGCAGCAGGCGCCGGTCGGTGGCGGTCCGGGCGGGCAGGGATTCGGATCGCACGCGATGCCCTCTCCCTGATGCGTGCCGCCGAGGGTCGAGCAGCGTTCGGGAGTGAGGAACGAGCAGTGTCCGTCGTAGAAGCAGCAGGCACCCGCCGTCGTCAGGTCGGGCGGGCAGGGAAGATCGCCGTCTTGGTTGAAGCCGAGGCGTCCGAGCGCGGTGATGTCGTCCAGCATCGCCGGCACGGAGTCGTCGGCGAAGAGGGCGCCCTGAATCGGATGCGGGATCAGGGTCATCGCGTCGACGCTTCCGTTGCTCGCGTAAGCAGCGAACCAGTAGACCTCGGTCACGCGTTCGGTCCGCGGCGCGTTCCAGGTGACCGCGGTGCCTTCGCCCGACGCGGGCCAGGCGTTGGTCGGGAGCTCGAAGTTGCCGCAGCCGCTCCAGCTCTCGAGCAGGACGCAAGGGCCGTACTCGATGCCGAAGACGATGCCGCTGAGGCGCGGCTCCGAGCCGACCGGGAAGGCGGCGAGGACATGGATCACCCGCGGGTCACCGCCGTCGATTCGCGTGACGGCGTCCTCACAATTCGAGAGCTCTGACTGGCCGCAGTAGGCGCTCAACCCGTCTGTGTAGACGAGGTTTGGATTGCTGTGAAGGATCAGCGTGCCGCCGAAGTTCGCGCCTTGCGAGCGTCGTCCGGGCGCGTTGGGCCATCCGGTCGGCTGTGGCTTCGCCGCCGGCGCGTTCTCCCATCGAATCGCGTTCGATCCATCGCAGTTGGTCGGACAGGGGTTCGGAACGCAGACCGTGCCGTTGCCGAGGTAGCTGCCGATGCACTCCGCCGCCGTTGTGATCGAGCAACCGCCGTCGGCGGCGCAGCAGGCTCCACTCGTCGGGAGATTCGGGCAGGGCACGACGCCCGGCTGATTGAACCCGAGCTGACCATAGGCCGCGATCGAATCGAGGATGCTCGGGATCGAGTCGTCGGCGAAGAGGCCGCCTTGCGTGGGATGTGGGGCCACGGTGAACATGCCCACGCCGTCATCGTAGTCGTATCCCGCGAACCAGTACGCGGTGGTGAGCAACGTGGTCTGCGCGGAATTCCATGTGACAGCGGTTCCGCTGCCGGTGGCGGGCCAGTTGGGCTGCGCCAGCTCGAAGTCGCCGCAGGCGCCTTGGCGCACCAGGGACACCGCGGCGTCGTACTCAATCCCGAAGGTCAGACCAGTGAGGCGTGGCACGGACCCAGGCGGGAAGGACGCGATGACGAAGAAGACCTTCGTGCCGGCTCCGTCCATCCGGGTGTCGGCCTGATCGCAGCTCGCGAGCGCCGCTTCCGTGCAGTAGCTGCCGTGATCTATGCAGAACGAAATGCTCTCGTTCACATGGACGAGAAGCGTCCCGCCGCTGTTCGGGCCCGCGAGCACGCGGCCGCTCGAACCAACGAGCAGAAGCGCGAGAGTAAAGAGGAAGGGCACCACTCGGTAACAACGAGCCATGGCAGACCTCCAGGGGAAAACAACCTGGTCGAGGTCTCGGCAGTGACTGGGGGGAAGGGATGTCGAGGCCTGTGCGCGTCGTGAGGAGTCCATCCTCGTCGCGCGACAAGTATACGTCCGCC
>CAZZAH010000068.1:0-13124 GCA_964652115.1 uncultured bacterium
TCGAACGTCGAACCGCGATCGGCGCGCTGATCGCGGCGGTCGGCTTCCCGATCCTCTTCGCGTTGATGGAGAGCCGGAACTCGCGATTCTTCCTTCCGTCGCCGACCTTTGCCTTTCATCGCTACTACCTGCCGTCGTCGATCCTCCTTCATCTCGTGGCGGGCATCGGCGCGGGGCTGACGCTCGAAGCGCTCGTTCGCCGCTCGCGTGCGGATGCTGGTGCTCCACGCAAAGGGGAGACGCGGACCGCGCTCTTGCCCTTCGGCGCGCTCGGTCTGGGCATCGGCCTGCTCGGCCTCGTGCTCGCGTTGGCGGGATCCCCAGGGCGATGGATCGGCCGTGTGTGGCTCTACTCCTGGAACACGCGGAACATCGAGGATCTGCAGGTGGAGATCGGTCGCCGTCTGGCGTCAGAGACAGCGAAGGGCGCGGTGCTCGCGCTCAATGACGCCGGCGCGATTCGCTATCTGAGCGATCGCGCCGCGGTCGACCTCGCTGGGCTCAACACCCACGAGCTCGCCGGGGTCGAAGGGCTGCCGGCCTCGACCTGGAAGCTGCTCGAAGCGCGCCGGGTCGAGTGGGTCATCGTGCTCCCCGCATGGTATCCGCAGTTCGCGAAGGTGCCGGCGATCACGCAGGCGATGGATCTTCGTGCCGAGCACTACACGCTCAAGACGAACGCGGGATGGGACCGCATGGTGGTCTATCACGCCCCGGGGGGGATTCGCGCCGAGAGCGCGGCGCCCGCCTTCCTCGAGGAGGCGGATCGTTTGGCCAAGCGTGGCGCGTGGGACCTCGCGATGGAGCAGGTGGAGTCGGCCCTGACCTGCGCGCCGGGGGACACGGCGGGGCTTCGCCGGCAAGCGAGCCTGGCGGGAGATCGCGATCGTGCGGCCGCAAGTTTGGCGGAGCTTGACGCGCGCGGTGCGGCCGACGGCGCGATCGCGTCGGAGCTCGCCTATCGACTCGGTGATCTGGCACGTTCGGAGACGCTCTACCGCGCGGCGTTTCAGGCGAGCGGCGGTCAGGATCGCCTGCGGCTCGTCAGCGCGCGCGCGCAGCTTCTCGCGCAGCACAAGCAGGGGGTCGCGGCGCTTCGCGTGCTCGAGGAGGCGGCGCGAATCGAACCGCATCCGCTGCTTCTGGTGCAGATCGGAAAGCTGTCGATCCAAGCGCAACGTTACGGCAAGGCCGAGCGAGTGCTCCGTCAGGCGGTGCAGCGCGCGAGCGACGCGGAGACGCGCGCCATCGCCGTCGCCTCGCTGGCCGAGCTCGCGATCGCGAGCGAGGATCGTCGACTCGCGCTCGAGGTTCGAGAGCTCTTGGCGAAGCTGCCGCTCGATCCGAGTTTTCGCGGGCGAGTGGAGGAAGGGCTCAAGAGCACCACCACGCTCGAGCACGATTGGCTCTGATCGACGCGCGGGCCGGCGCGTGAGCACGCGCGACTCTCTACTTCGGAGGACTCGATGAAGGCGATCGTCGTGCAGTCGGACGAGAGGCGAACCCTTCGCTGGGAAGAGGTGCCGGATCCGGAGATCGGACCGGACGAGGTGCTCCTTCGCGTGCGCGCGACGGCGGTCAATCGCGCCGACCTGCTCCAGCGCGCGGGCAAGTATCCGCCGCCGCCGGGCGCGTCCCCATGGATGGGCCTCGAAGCCGCGGGCGAGGTGATCGCGCGCGGCGTCAACGCGGGCGAATGGCAGGTCGGTGATCGCGCCTGCTGCCTGGTCGCGGGCGGAGGCTACGCCGAGAAGCTCGCGGTTCACCGAGATCTCTTGCTGCCGCTTCCGGGAGCACTCTCGCTCGAGGCGGCGGCCTCCTTGCCTGAGGCCTTCGCCACCGCGTGGCTCACGCTTGCGATGGAGGGAATGCTCGCGCCGGGCGAGACCGCGCTCATCCACGCCGGCGCGTCGGGCGTCGGCCTGGCGGCGATTCAGGTGGCGAAGCTTCGAGGGGCGCACGTCATCACCACGGTCGGCAGCGGCGACAAGGCGGACGCGGTGCGCGCACTCGGTGCGGATCAGGTCATCGTGCACACGCGTGAGTCGGTGACGGAGAGGCTGCGGGCGCTCACGCAGGAACGCGTTCCGGGCGGCCTCGACCTCGTGCTCGATTGCCTCGGCGGCGAGGAGATCGAGCAGCAGCTTCCGCTCCTCAACCTCGGCGGCCGTTGGATTCTGATCGCGCTGATGAAGGGACGGTTCACCGCGCTCGATCTCGCGCCGGTCCTGTCGCGGCGACTTCGCTTGATCGGGAGCACGCTGCGCTCGCGGCCGGTGGAGGCGAAGAGTCAGGTTCTCCGCGAGCTCGCGCGCGAGGTTTGGCCGGCACTGGCCACGGGCCGGTTGCGGACGGTGATCCACCGCGTGCTTCCGATCACGGAGGCGGAGGAAGCGCACGCGATCCTCGAACGCCGCGAGAACATCGGTAAGGTCGTGCTTCGGATCGACTGAGGCGCGCTATTGATCGAGCGCACGGCCGAGCCGCGAGCGAAGCTCCTCCGGCGTGAGGCCGCGCACCAGCAGGGTCTTGTCCTGGCTCGCCGCGCCGGTCACGACCTCGATCGCGGAGAGCGGCAGATCGAGCACCTTCGCCAGCAGACGCCGCACCTCGTCGTTCGCGCGACCTCGCTCCGGCGCCGCGCGCACCGAGAGCTTGAGCGCGCCGGCGTGTGTGCCGAGGAGTCGATCGGCTTGCGCCTTGGGCTTCACCCGAAGGATGAGCGTCGCGCCTTCGCGGTGCGCGCGGATATCGAGCTCATCGCTCACAGCGGATCCTTCACTGTGAACGCGTTCAGCGCGGCTTGCTCGCCCCGCCGGCCGCGCGCGAAAGCAGGAGATCGTCCCGCTTGTAGACGCGCCCTTCACGCACCACGTAGACCGTGCTCTCGATCGCCGCGATGTTCTCGAGCGGGTTCGCCTTGAGGAGCACGAGGTCGGCGAGCTTGCCCGATTCCGCCGAGCCGAGCACCGTATCGAGGCCCAGCGTCTTCGCCGGCTCGAGCGTGGCCGCGCGGAGCGCTTCCGCCGGGGAGAGGCCTCCCGCCACCAGGTCCTCGATCTCCGCCAGGAGGGTCACGCCATAGAGCCGATTCGTTCCGGGTGAGTCGCTCGCGCAGACGACGTGCGTGCCCGCCTTAACCGCGCGCGCGATCGCGGTTGCCGCCGCTTTCTTCACCGTCAGCGCCTCACCCGTCGCGGCGCTCACGCCGGCAAAGAGCGCGCTCGACGCGCCGAGCGCCATCGCCTCGCGTGCTTCGATCGATTGCGGTTTGCTCAGCCCGGCGAGGGAGCCGAGACCGGGCGACCAGGTGACGCCGCTCCGCACGAGAAGCTGGATGACGTCATCGCTCATCGTGGCGCCGGGCGAGCCGTGAACGGCGGCCGCGCCATCGCTGATCGCGCTCACCAGCCCGGCCAGGTCGCGCGCGGAGAAGCCCGCCGGCAGTGTTCGCGCGTTGGCCGCGCTCATGCCGGCGCGACGGACCTCGCGTGAGAGCCCGCCGCCGAGCTCGATCCACTCGCAGCCGCGCTCCGACACGTGGCGCACCGCGTCATCGGCCTCGGCCGCGGTCTCGATCGAGAGGTAGCTCATGCCGGTCGGGTCGCGATCGAGGCGCGGGCCGGAACCGAAGTAGCGCGGACCGGCGAGCAGTCCGGCGTCGGTGCCGTCCTTGATCGACGCGATGAGCGGTACTTCGCTCCCGCGATCGAGCACGGTGGTGACGCCGCTGGCGAGGATCTGACGGGGGAGCGCCTCGCCCCAGCTTGCCTTCAAGTCGATCAAGCCGGGAATGGCGTAGAGGCCGCGGCAATCGAGTCGTGCGCCCTGCGCGCCTTGGGCGTCGACTGGATCCGCGATCCGCGTGATGCGCCCGTCCGCGATCACGATCGTGCGGTCCTCGAGCAACGTGCCGTTGACGACGTCGACCACGCCGACGTGGTCGAGCACGGCGCTCGCTCCCTTGGGCGGCAGGCCGAAGATGTTCTCGACGTTGAACGAGACCTCCTCGCGGTCCGCCACGCGGATACCCTGGAAGGTCGCCGCATCGATGTTGTACGCGTTCTTTGAATTGAAGAACCAACCGAAGGGACCGTCGGCCGACTCGGACACACGCTCGGCGTCGCGGTCGCGCGGGCCGCCCGCGGTCGTCTTGGACGGCGCGGCCCAAAGCTCGAAGTTGCGGCGGAAGAGCACCTGGGTCTGATCGGGCGAGAGACGCGTGCCCCATGCGCCGCGCTCGAATTCGGTGACCCGCACCGCTCGATCGAGCGTGGTCAGCGACACCTTGAAGAGGTTGGGCGCGCCGTTCTCCGCGAGGTCGGTGAAATAGAGGTCCTGATCGGTCGGACCGAAGAAGGCGCTCGGCTCGACCAGGCTCGTGGTGGTCCAGAGCGCGACCAACTCGCCGGTCGAAGGATCGAGGATCGAGAGCTTCCGCGCGCCCTGCTCGATCTGGCTGATCAGCATGCGCTCGCCGTCCGGATGCCACGCCTCGAGCGTGTAACGTCCCGCGGGCTCCACCACCTCGTGCTCCGGCGTGCGCAGATTCAAGACCGCGGTCTTGTCGTCCGACTTCGGCAGATCCTTGAGCCAGGTCGTGACCTCGCGCCCATCGAACCGCTGATAGACGATGCCGCGCCCGTCCTGCGCCCAGAGCGGACGGAAGTCCCAGTTCGGTCCGGCCACCATCGTCTGTCCCTTCGCGGTGCGGAAGGGCGCGATGAAAAGATCGCCCGCGCTGTTGTAGACGACCGTCTTCCCCGACGGCGGCGCGATCACGAGGTCGGGGATGCCGCGTGGATTCCACGTCCGCTTCGGCGCCGGCGCGACGCAGGCCGCGCGCGCGCCGTCGAGGCGGGAGAAGCGCACCTTCGCTTGGAAGGGAATCGATCGCGCGGGCGAACCGTCGATCGGAACGACGCGCAGGCCGCCGCCGCCCGCGATCACGATCGCGCTTTCATCCGGGAGCCACGCGAGATCGGACACCTGCTCCGCGAGCTCGTGGTAGCGAATCGTACCGGCGTCGAGCACGCGGCGATCGCCCGCGGTCCGCCCTGTGATCGTGACCTCATCGGGGAGTCCTCGCCGCAGGGTGATCGACGCGATCCATGCGCCGCCCGGCGAGGCGCGTCGTGCCGCCACCATCTCTTCATCGAGCAGATCGGAGGACGCGATGCTGCCGGCGGCGTTCGCGGGCGACGACGCACCGGTCTTGACGTCCACCTGCATCAGGCGTCGTGTCGAGCGGCCGCGCGGGCTCTCGATCGACTGCGCGAAGAGATGCGAGCCGTCGGCCGACCAGAGGAGGCGCGAAGGCCGAGCGATCTTCGACGTGACGCGCCGCGTCGACTTCTTCGCGAGATCGTAGAGGTAGATGCCTTCGCCCTCGCGGTCGGAGACGAAGGCGATGCTCCCGCCGTCGGGCGAGACGCGCGGGCACTGATCCGCGGGCCACCCTTCGGTCAAGACCTCAGCCATTCCACCCGCGATCGGGAGGCGATAGAGGTCGCCGAGGAGCGTGAAGACGAGCCATTGGCCGTCTGGCGCCACATCGATCGACGCGTCCGTCACCTCGCTCGTCTCGAACTCGATCGTGCGCTCCGTCATCGGGGCCGCGACCCGCGCGTGGGAAGAGTCCGGGGTCGCGGTGCCGGCCGCGGTCGCCGTGCGCGGTCCAAAGGTCGCGCAGCACGTCACTCCGATCAGCGCGGCCGAGAGCACGGCTACGCGAAGACGGAGCCCCAAGATCGAGCGAACCTGCGTGCACGCGGGCAAAGAGGACCTCCCGGAAGTCAGGACACTTCGTTCAACGATAGATCCGCGCAGGTCTCGCGCAGGATCTCGATCAAGGCATCGACCCAAGCCGGGCTCGCGTTCGGGCAAGGCAAAAGCTCGAAGGCCTCGCCTCCGGCGCGCAGGAAGCTCTCGCGCGCGCGGATGCCGATCTCCTCCAAGGTCTCGAGGCAATCGGCGACGAAGGCGGGGCAGAGCACGGCGAGGCGCTTCACCCCTTCCGCAGGCATCGCCGCCACGCGACGATCGGTGTAGGGCTCGATCCAAGGCACGCGACCCAAGCGCGATTGAAAGGCGATCTCCCAACGATCCGCGGCGAGGCCGAGCTCGGCCGCGAGCCCGCGCGCGGTGGCGTGACATTGCGCGCGGTAGCAGGAGAGGTTCGCCGGCCCGATCGCGGCGCAGCAGTCGTTCGAGCGATAGCAATGCCGGCCGCTCGTGTCGCTCCTCATCACCTGCGAGACCGGTAGCCCGTGAAAGCTCATCAGCACGCGATCGGCGCCGAAGTCGCGCAGCTGCTCTCGCACCCCTGCCGCGAAGGCGCCAAGAAACGCGGGATGATCGTAGAAGGGCGGGACGATCGAGAGCGCAGGCACGTTGGTGCGTCGCGCTGCCTCGCGGTAGAGAGCCTCCAGCGCCGAGCCGGTCGTGGCCGAGCTGTACTGCGGGAAGAGCGGCGCTGCCACGATGCGCTCGATGCCGGCGTCTAGGAGCGCGTCGAGCGCGCGAGGAAGCGACGGCTCGCCATACCGCATCGCGAGCGCGACCGGCGCGCGAAGACGAGCGCGAAGCGCGGTCGCCAACGATTCACTCGCCACCAGCAGCGGAGAGCCCTCCTCGGTCCAGATCTTCCTGTAGGCATGGGCCGACATCTTCGGTCGAAAGGGAAGGATCGCGCCGTAGAGGAGAAGCCCTCGAGGCACGGCCGGCAGGTCGAGTACCCGCTCGTCGTTCAGAAACTCCGCCAGATAACGACGCACCGCTCCCGTGTCGGGGGAAGCTGGGGTGCCAACGTTGAGGAGAAGAACCCCCGTCCTTCGCGTCACGCGTGATGTCCTGCCACTGCCACGAAAGCTCCTCGGCTGGATGCCCGCGCCAGTATACGGCGCGATCGCGGGCGCGCGAAGCTAGCGCGCGGGAGAGAGCCAGGCCACGAGCTTCATCGCGTCGGGATTGAGCGCCACGGCATCCCGCTCGAGCTTGGCCGCGTCGGTCGCTCGGCCCTGCGCCTTCCGCACCAGGCTCGCGGTGGCGAGGGTCTCGGGCGTCTTCCAGCCGAGCGCGAGCACGCGATCGATCGCGGTGCCGGCCGCCGTCGTCTGCCCATCGCGGAGATAGGCCTGCGCGAGCCAGGTCCACGCTTCGCCGTTCGGACGGAGGTCGCGGTTCTTCTCCGCCAGACGCACAACCTCCTTCGTATCCGCTTCGAGGCGGAGGAAGTGCTGCAGTGCGTGGCCGACCGCCGCCTCAGGGAAGCGCGCCGTGCGTGTGTCGTGGAGCTTTCGCGCCTTCGTCGTCCAACGCGCGAGCGGCGCCTCCTCGCCCTCGGCCTGATAGAGGATCGCGAGGGCGTCCATCATCTCCGGCAGGTTGGTGCGCGAGATCAGATCCTGATAGGCGAAGGTCGCCTGCTCGATCTTGCCCTGAAGCGCGAAGACGTGTGCGGTGCGCGCGTAGTTGGACCACCAACCGGGGAAGAGGTCCTCCGCTTCCTGATAGCGCGCGAGGGCGTCGTCGTAGCGGCCGAGATCGGTCGCGAGGTCGCCACGTTGCGCGCGAAACCACGCGCGGTACTGGTCGCTGGTGCCAGCATAGAGACTCTCGGCCCGCGCCAGCATCCGGTCCACTTTTCGCGAATCCCTGAGATGCCATTCGTAGTTCGCCAGGCGGAAGAGGTTTGTCGACCCAGGATCTTCCTTCATCAGTCGATCGATCAGCCGCTTCGCTTCGGCGTAGTCGCCTCGCTCAAACGCGAGGTCGGCGCGGGCGCCATGGATCGCGACCGTGGAGTTTGCGGTTGGGATTGCCGCCCCTTCTTTGGCGCGGATCAATGCTTCGGCCGCGTCGAGGCGATGGACACTAAGTTCGAAGGTCGCCCGCGAGAGCAGGGGTCCGGAGCCCTTCGGAGCGACTGCGAAGGCGCGATCGAATAGGGAGTCGGCCAGCGCGAAGTCTTGGTAGCTCCCGGTCAGGTGCGCTCGTTCGAGACAAGTGTTAGCCGCCGACTCCAACAGCATCCACGACCCAGGCTGCTTCGCCGCATCCTCAAGAAACGACCTGAACGTGACGTCAAGCGCCGCGAGCGCGTCGGCATAGCTGTTCCCGGCGGCGCCACCCGGCCCATGGCCCGGATGTGCGATGCACGCGCCTGGCGCCACGCCAAGGAGCGAACAGAGGGCCAATCGGTAGATGTGTTGCCGGAGCCGCTCGATTCGTGCCATGCCGCGCCCCTTGACCGAGAGCCTCTGCGTGAAAAGAGCACGGCCGCCACGGGAATCCGCGGCGGCCGCATCGTGCTTGCCCATTCGGTCGCGGCTAGTGAGCCGTGAACAGATAGGGGAAGTTGCCCCTGAATCCTCCGGCGTTTCCATCCGGGTTGAGCGGAATGTCGCCGAAGGTCCGAGGCCAGTTCACATTCGCGGGGTTGTCCTTGTCGAGGAGCAACACAGCAAGCGTGATATCGATCGCCAGGTCATCCAGCTTCCGCCCGTTGGGAAAGCCGGCGTCCGCGGCGGTGTTGAGGGTGAGGACATCCGGAACGATGAGTGGCCCGCCCACCTGTAATGCTCCAAGCACCGTGGCAGGCGCTTTTCCGAGCGCAATGAGCTGCGCGTCGAGCGCGTTGTGCAGGGCCGCGAGGCGGGCAGTGAAGTCCGGCACATACTTGCCGCCAGCGGAAACGTCATCGACAGGGTCGTCGTCGTTGAAGTCTTCCTTCTTTTCATTGGTGGCAAGCAGGGCAGTGGCGACAGCCGGCATCCCCATCCGATCGATCCGCGTGTAATCGATGTAAGGCTCGGTCCGGAACACGAAGTCGCCCGGTTCCACGGGTGTCGGCTTCTTGTCGTCGTCACCGCAGCTCTGAAGCGTCAAGCCGAGGACCAACATGGCGCCCAGCAAGATGGCAGGCCGTGCCTGCAGCGTGCGGATCATGACTTCCTCCCGGTGTCGGCCCAGATGCGGAGCTTCGTGCTTCCGTTGGACGCCGCGGCCAGATCCATCTGAAGCGCGATCCCCATCACGTTCTTGCCCGCGAAGCCGTCGCGGTTCGAATCGAAGGAGAGCGTGCCGGTCTGCACGGTGTCGTTGAACCCTTGCAGGTCGAAGAAGAAGGGATCATCGAACAATCCCGTGGCGACCTTCCCCTTTGCACCGGAAGTCAACGTCGTGCCCACCGCTCCGATGATGTCCGCGTCGGAACCGGGTAGGCCCTCGACCTTGACGCCCCAGTCACCAACGTTGTTCTGACCGAAGCGGATGTAGATGTTCTTGTTCGGCGCGTAGTTCGTGTCGTCCGTGTTGTCGATGTGGATCGTGTATAGAACGTCCTTGTCGTACAGCGGAGTTGTTCGCGTGGCCACATCGGCACCACCGCCGTAGGTCAGGATAACCGTCAAGAGACCGTCGGCCGTGACGTGCCAAGCGTAGACGTCCGCGATGTCCGCCGCAGGGTTGTCCTTCGCTCGTTGAGTTTCCCGGTGATCCGCCGCGCGCACCGCGAGCGGCAGGGCCACCAAGGCCGCGAGGGCCAGTGGTGCCCATCGCCGTAAAGCTGTGGTCATTCGTCCTCCTTTTCCCTCCGGCGCCGGCCGTGAGGGAGTGCTGTCCGTCCCTTCCCTTGGAAAGATCGATTCTCCCTTGAGCCTCGAGTCTGTCAAGGCAAAGTTGGACCGGGCCGCAGGCGCAGTAAGCGTCGCTTGCGCGAAAACGGCGAGGGCCGCTCGAAGGCGGCCCTGCGCTGCGTCGTCGTTGTGAGCGGAAGATCAGTGCGAGGTCGAGAAGCGGTACCGCGCCTTCACGCTACCCCAGGTCATCGTTTCGACCGCGGTGGGATCGTCGGGGCGATGTCCTCGCGCCCCGGCCAATCCGCCGACGCCGAAGCCGACCGCCGACTCCAGGTTCGACGGCACCGCGTCGTCGGCGAAGGTGGCGCCTTGCGTCGGGTGCCCGGTGAGTCGAAGGGTGACCGGCGCGTACGCATAGCACGCGAACCAGTAGAGCTCGGTCACGGGCGACGTGCTGGGCGTGGCGCCGAAGGTGAGGGCGGTGGCTTGGCGGGTGGCGGGCCAGTTCGGGGTCGGGAGCTCGAAGGTGCCGGCCTGACCCCAGTCGGCCAGGACCAGATGCGTGGCGTCGTAGTCCACCCCGAAGGTGACGCCGCTCAACCGAACGCAGGTGCCCGGAGGAAATGAGGCGAGCACGAAGGCGACATCGGGCTGGCCGGCGGACTTGCCGGACGTGGGCTCGGTGTCGTTGCCGTACTGGCAGGTCCCCTCGTAGGGCGGGCAGGACGCGTCAGGAGTGCAGGTCACTCCCGAGAGACCGATGTAGTTCGACGTGTCGCTCGAGTAAGTAAGGTTCGAGTTGAAGTGGATGAGGAGCGTGCCCCCCTCGTTCGCCGCATACGTCGAGCCGGCGAAGGCCAGGGTGAGGAGCGCCGCCGCGGCGGGGCGACGTAGGCGTTCGAGCTTCTTCCGAAGCGAGGCCAGTTGGAGCTTCGCCGTGATCGCGGCGGTCGCTTCGGTCTGAATCGGGGCCGGCGCTCCGGCCGGCGAGGTCTTGCGTTCGATGGATGACATGCTGATGGGACCCTCCTTTGTCCGAACAGTTATCGGCAGCTTTCCTTTTCGGGTTTACCGGTGAGGTGGGGTGGGTGGAATCTCCGCGGGCAACCGGTTTCGCGCGCGGCGCGCGCAGGGAGGGTGTGATGGCGATGAAGAAGAAGGCGGCGGCCAAGGCGGGCGCCAAGGCGATCAAGGGCAAGGTGAGCGCTGGTCGCGCGGTCAGCGTGGCCAAGAAGGCACCACGCGGTGATCAGAAAGCGATCGCGAAGCCGCTCGTGCTGGTGGGCGACTCGCGCATCGATAAGGCTTCGCTCGAGAGGTACGTCTCCGCGATCCGGCCCGAGTTCGAGAGCTCGCTCCGCGAGCTGGTCGAGACGCCGACCGTGAGCAGCGATCCGCTGCGGAAGCCCGACATCGCGCGCGGCGCCGACCTCGCGGCCGACCTCTTCCGCCGCAACGGCGGCACCGCCCGCATCGTGAAGACGAGCGGCAACCCGGTCGTGGTGGGCGAGCTGGGAGACGACTCCGCCGACACGCGAACGGTCACCGTGTACAACCACCTCGATGTGCAGCCGGCCTACGAGCTCGAGGAAGGATGGAGTCATCCGCCCTTCACCCTCACGCTCGACGGCGATCGCTATCTCGGACGCGGCTCGACCGACGACAAGGGTCCCGCGCTCAGCGCCTTCTACGCAGCCTGTCACGCGCGCGCGGAGGGTGTGCCGCTTCGCGTGCGCTTCATCTGGGAGCTCGAGGAGGAGATCGGCTCGCCGAACTTCGAGGAGTTCCTGAAGCTCGATCGCGCGAACCTCGCGACCGATTCGATCCTGGTCTCGGACACGGTGTGGGTCTCGCGGCAGCGGCCGGCGCTCTCGTATGGCCTGCGCGGATTGCTCGGCATGGCGTTCCGTCTTCGCACCGGCGCCAAGGACGTGCACTCAGGGCTGACCGGTGGCGCGGCGCGGAATCCCTTCACCGAGCTGGCCGAGGTGATCGCCCGCTGCGTCGACGGCAAGAGCGGGAAGATCAAGATCCCCGGCGTCTACGACGACGTTCGCACGCTGACCAAGGAGGAGCTCGAGGGCTTCCTCGCGAGCGGCTTCACCGTTCCGAAGTTCATGCAAGACCACGGATTCAAATCGATCCGCTCGAAGGACCGCGCGCAGGTGCTGAAGTCGATCTGGTCGCAGCCGACCTTCGAGGTGCACGGATGGGGCGGCGGCTACACCGGCCCCGCGATCAAGACGATCGTGCCGCCCTTCGCCGAGGCGAAGGTGAGCATGCGCCTCGTCCCGAATCAGGATCCGGAGAAGATCTTCAAGAAGGTGAAGGCGTTCGTTGCCGCGATCAATCCCGACGTCGAGGTGGTGAAGCACGGCGTGCTCGCGCCCTTCCTCGGGCCGAAGGACGGGCCTTACATCGAGGCGGCACAGAACGCGATTCGCGCGACCTTCGGCAAGCCGGCGGTCTTTGTTCGCGAGGGCGGATCGATCGGCGCGGTGCTGAGCATGCAGCACTTCTTGAAGGCGCCGATTCTCCTGCTCGGGCTCTCGCTGCCGGAGCATGGCTATCACGCGCCGAACGAGTTCTTCGATTGGGGTCAGGCGTCGGGCGGCATGCGGGTCTTCGCGCGCTACTTCGACCAGATCGCGCGGATGAAGTAACGATGCACGAGTACATCCTCTTCATGCACGACGACGCGCCTGCGGGGGATCGTGGACCGGAAGCTTGGGGCGCGTACATCGCGCGCCTCAAGCAGGCCGGCGCGTTTCAAGGCGGGAGCGAGATCGGCGGCGGCGTCTGCGTGTCGAAATCCTCGTCGGTCCGCGCCGTGACGAGTCATCTGGTCGGCTTCATCCGCATCGAGGCGGAGAGCCTCGCGGCCGCGCGCGAGCTGGTCGACGGCAATCCGATCTACGAAGCGGGCGGCACGGTCGAGATCCGCGAGCTGCCGAAGAGTTAGGATCGCGCGGTGGTTACGGTTTTCTGATCGCGGCCCATTCCTTCAGTAGCTCGCGCTCCGCCTCGGTCAGCCCCTGCGGCAGATCGACCTCGACCGTGACGTGAAGATCGCCGCGGCCGCCGCCTTCGAGCGGAAGGCCTTGCCCCTTGAGGCGCAGCGCGGCGCCGTTCTGCGTCTCCGCCGGCACCTTGAGCCGCGCGGTGCCTTCCACCAGCGGCACCGTCACCTCGCCACCGAGAAGTGCTGTGAGAAGCGGCACGCGCACCTTCGTCCGCAGATTGCGTCCCTCGACCGCGAAGCGCGGATCGGAGTCGACCTCGATGACGAGCCAAAGGTCGCCCGCCTCACCGCGCGCGCCCGGCAGGCCCTGCCCCTTGAGGCGAAGTCTCTGACCCGAAGTCACGCCCGCCGGGATCTTGACGTCGACCGTCGGGCCATCCTCGCGCACCAAGCGACGCGATGTGCCGCGCACCGATTCGGCCAACGACACGCGCACCGCATGCTCGATGTCCTGACCGCGCGCCGCTCGCGCGTTTCCGCGCCTTGCGCCCCCGCGACCCGCGGGTCCGCGCGCGCCACCG
>CAZZAH010000069.1:0-13005 GCA_964652115.1 uncultured bacterium
CCAGCTCCTGATCCATCGGGTGGCCTACGACGCGCGGACCGAGACCGTGGCGATGACCCAGGCCTCAGAGTATAGTTCCCCGAACGTCACCTGAAAGGAACGCCATGAACGCAGGGGTCTTCCGCGCGCTCGTGACTTGCTGCCTCCTCGTCCCGGCCGGCGTCGAGGCGGGGCAAGCGGGCGACTTGCTATCGGTCCAAGATCTGAAAAAGCTCGACCTCGTCCAGCTCCTCAAACTGCAGGTTACGACCGTCTCGCGGCATCGGGAAGCGGCCAGCAGAGCGGCCGCGGCCGTCGAGGTGATTCCGCAGCAGCAGATCGAGCGCACCGGCGCGGCGAGCGTGCCGGATGCCCTCCGGATGGCGACCGGCGTTCAGGTCTCACGCTTCGGAGGGCACTCCTTCGCGATCAGCAGCCGCGGATTCACGAGCCTCGCGGCGAACAAGCTTCAGGTGATGCAGGACGGCCAGAGCCTCTACAGCCCGCTCTTTTCGGGCGTGTTTTGGGATGCGTACGGCGTGATGCTCGAAGACCTCGATCGCATCGAGGTCATTCGTGGTCCAGGCGCGACGATGTGGGGCGCCAACGCGGTGAACGGCGTCATCAACATCATCACCAAGGATGCGAGGGAGACCCAAGGCACTCTGATGGCGGGAGGCGGCGGATCCGAGGAGCGCGCGTTCGGCGTTCTGCGGCACGGAGGCAAGCTGGGTGAGCGAGCCTTCTATCGGATGTACGGGCGATATCACGGCCGGGACGACATGGCGCGATCCGACGGAGGCGGCACACACGACGGCTCCAAGGAAGGGCAGGGCGGCGTTCGCTTCGATGCGGGACTCGCGAACGAGGATCGATTGACCTTGCAAAGCGACTACCTTTACAGCGAGTTCGACACGAGCCTGAGAACGAAGGCGATCAACCGCAGCTCCAACGTCATCGGCCGCTGGACGCATCAGTTCGCTTCCGATTCCGACCTGCAGCTCCAGACCTACTACCGCCGATTCGAGCGGAACGTCCCGGAGCAGTTCGGCGAGGAGCGCAACACCTACGATCTCGATCTTCAGGGCCGGAAGCTGGTCGGTGGACGGCACGATCTCATCGGCGGGGTGAATTGCCGTCTGTCGGGAGACAAGACGAAAACCGGTGGAACGACCGAGTTCGAGCCTCGAAACAAGACGATCGGGGTCTACAGCCTCTTTCTCCAGGACGAGGTCAGCCTGCTGGATCGGCGCTTGGCGCTGGTCGTCGGATCGAAGTTCGAATGGCAGAGTCTCGATGGATTCGAACCGCAGCCCAGCGTGCGGCTTGCGTGGACGCCTTCGGACAGGCAAACCGTGTGGTCCGCGTTCTCGCGTGCGGCACGAATGCCGTCGCGCATCGACGAGGATCTGAGGCTTGTCCCCGCGCCGGGATCGGGCGTGGTCCTCGTTGAAGGCAATTCCGACTTCAAGCCCGAGATCGTTCGCGCCTACGAAGCGGGATACCGGGTTCAGCCGGCGGAGAACCTGTTCCTCGACGTCGCGGGCTACTTCAACGATTACGACGGCCTGCGAAGCCTCGAGCCGACTCCTCCTTTAGGAATTCCGTTTGTACAATACAACCGCCTCGACGCGGAGACGTGCGGCGTCGAGCTCGCTGTGAAGTATCAGACCACCACCTGGTGGCGCTGGAACGCGAGCTATACCTATCTGCACAAGACTCTCCTGCCGCATGCGGACAGCCTCGATCCGAATCGTGGCTCGCTCGAGGGGAACGACGCGCCGAATCTCGCGTCGTTTTGGTCATCGATGGATCTGTCGCGTGAAATCGCCCTGGACAGCATGCTGCGCTACGTGGACGCGCTGCCCGATCCTCGCGTCCCGGCTTATGTCGAGCTGGATCTGCGCCTCGCCTGGCGGCCCGAGGACAAGGTGGAGGTATCGGTCGTCGGCCAGAATCTCTTGGACGAGCGGCATCGCGAATACGGACTTGCGTCGCCAAGCGCCGCGGAGCTAGAGCGCGGCGTCTACGGCAAGCTGAGCTGCCAATTCTGAGAAGGATGAAACGCGAGCGGACACAAATGCGATCGCGCCGCCGCGGGCTTCTGCTCGGCGGCCTGCTCGTGCTTTGTCTCTGGAGCGCGGTCGCAGGCGAGGCTCTGGCCCAGCCTGCGGCGCGCGAATACGACGTGAAGGCGGCGCTGCTCTTTAACTTTTCGCAGTTCGTGGAGTGGCCGGAAGCGGCGATGCCGGGAGCGCGCGAGCCCTTCGTGATCGGGATACTCGGCACCGATCCTTTCGGAAGCGCGCTCGATGATCTCGTGGCTAATGAACGCGTGCAGGGACACGCGATCGAGATTCGACGATATCGGTCCGTGGAAGAGGTGAGCTCGCAGATCCTGTTTGTGGGCTACGCCGAACGTCGCCGGCTCGGTGCGACCTTTGAGGTGCTCAACGGTAAGCCGATCCTCACAGTGATCGAATACCGAGGCACATCCTTCGAAGCCGACGGGGGCATGATCGCGCTCGTCACCGACGGCGGCAACATTCGGTTGCTCGTCAATTTGAATGCGGTGCGCGCGGCGGGACTGGTGATCAGCGCAAAGGTGCTGCAGCTCGCCGACGTCGTGGGCGCGGATGCGCGGTAGCATGTTGGGCCGGCACTCCATCGGCCGTCGCCTGCAAATGATGATCGTGCTCGCGACCGGCGTGGCGCTCACGCTGGCATGCGCCTTCTTCATCGTGGTCGAATGGCGATTGTCGTTGTCCGCCGCCAAGCAGCTGACCTTGAGCACCGGGCGCATCACGGCGGACGCGAGCAGCGCGATGCTCGCGTTCGGAAGCCAGGCCGAGGCGGAGAAACTCCTTTCGACATTCCGCAGCGAGCCGCACGTCAAAGCCGCGGCCCTTTACGATTCGGAAGGGAGGCTCTTCGCTCAATACCGGGCGCAGGAGGCGAGCCCGCCGGCGCCGACGATGCCGCGCGCCGACGGGCTGTACGTCGATGACGAACTTCTGGTCCTGGTTCAGCCGGTAGTCGAGGGCCAGCGCCGATACGGGACGCTCTTTCTGCAGGTCGATTTGAGCAACATGTACGAACGACTGTGGCGTTACGGAGGAGTTGCTCTGTTGATCTTCGCGGGAGCGCTGGCGGCATCGGTGCTCATCGGCCGCTTTCTTCAGCGAACCGTGTCAGGTCCGATCCTCTCCCTGGCGCAGATCGCGCAACGGATCTCCGAGCAACGGAACTATAGGGTGCGCGCCGCACCGGTGCAAGGCGGGGAGCTCGAGCTCCTGACCGCGGCTTTCAATCAGATGCTCGACACGATCGAGCAGCAACAATCGCAGCTCGGTGCGGAGTTGTCCGAGCGCAAACGCGCGGAAGAGGCGCTGAAAGAGGCGGACCGGCGCAAAGACGAGTTCCTGGCGACCCTCGCCCACGAGCTCCGCAATCCGCTGGCGCCGCTTCGCTATTCGCTCGATCTGCTGCAGCGAACGGCTCACGACCGGGAGATCGTCGAGCAAACGCGAAGCACGATGGAGCGGCAGGTGAATCACATGGTTCGCTTGGTCGACGATCTCCTCGACATTGGCCGGATCACGCATGGAAGGCTCCAACTTCGGAAAGAGCGACTGAACCTTTCGGACGTGGTGCTCTCCGTCGTCGAGACGACTCGGCCCCAAGTCGAGGCCCACGGTCATGAGCTGTCGGTTGCTCTTCCTCCCGAGCCGCTTGCGGTAGAGGCCGACTCGGTCCGCATCGCGCAGGTGATCTCCAATCTGTTAAACAACGCCGTCAAGTACACTGAACAGAAGGGTCAGATTTGGCTCTCCGCCGAGCGGCGAGGCGAGGAAGCGATCGTCTCGGTGCGTGACACCGGGGTGGGTATTCGAAGCGATCGGCTCTCCGAAATCTTCAACATGTTCTCGCAGGAGACACCGGCGTTGTAGCGATCGCAAGGGGGTCGGGGGATAGGTCTTTCACTGGTCAAGGGGCTGGTCGAGCTGCACGGCGGAACGATCGAGGCCCAGAGCGCAGGTCTCGGCCAAGGCAGCGAGTTCATCGTGCACCTTCCCATTCTCGACGGCGAAGTGGCGCCGCGGCGGCCGGACGATGGCGACGCTATCGTCCGCCGCGTGAAGCCCAGCCGGATCCTCGTGGTGGACGATTTGCGGGACTCCGCTGATAGCCTCGCGCTGATCTTGCGCATGATGGGGCACGACTCTCGGACCGCGTACGACGGACTCGAAGCCGTTGCCACCGCGGGCTCGTTTCAGCCGAATGTGGTCTTCCTCGATATCGGTCTACCCGGCTTGAATGGCTATGAAGCGGCTCGACGCATTCGGGATCAGGTCTCCGCCGGGACGGTGCTGGTCGCGCTTACGGGTTGGGGGCGAGAAGGCGACGTGCAGCGATCCTCGGAGGCCGGCTTCGATCATCACCTGACGAAGCCGGTCGAGCCCGCCGCGCTGGAGAAGCTGCTTTCCGCGATGTTGCCGCCAGTCTGAGCGCGCAATGGTCGATCCGAGATCGGCGCCACGTCGCTGCAGGTCGTCACTTCTTCATCAGAGCGAGCGCCAAAAGGGTGCGCGTCGACCAGCGTACCATCAGTCGCGGCGGATTTCGCCGAGCAGGCCCCTCGGGGCGTTCACGGAATAGCGGCCGTTGGCGCTCAGCGCGCACGACGACACGCAACAGCCTGACCGCCTCCGCGAGTGCTTGAGATGTGCGGGGCGCTCGCCCTCGTCGCGGCGCCCGGAGCTGAGAGGGAACGACATGAAACGAATCATCCTGTTGCTCGCCCTGCTTGCGATGGCCGGCAGAGCCGAGGCCTACGCGATCGCTTGGTCGCTCGTCGCGTCATTCGACGCGGAGCTTTCCGCCTGGGACGACACGGGCGCGGCCTACAACAGCGCGCACACGTCCAGCAGCGTTTGGGAGGTCGCGGCCGTGCACAGCGATTGGCCTGGCCCCTACGCGTACGCCGGCGCGGAGCGGACTGGGTCTCGGGCGGCGGCATACGCAACTGCCAGAGGGCTCGGCGCTGGGTTCGACGCGGTCTGCACATGGAGCCGCGAGTTCAAGTTGGTCGGCGGCCACGGCTCCGAGTTCGTCACGCTCGATCTGGCGGGACACGCCTTGTCCACCCGACCCGGCGACCAGCAGGGGGTCGCAGAGTGGCACGCTGACGTCGACGGGATGAATGCGAGGGAGGGGCACTACAGCGGGCTCTTCTCCGTCTCGTTCACCGATAGCTGGAGCGGATGGTTGAACTACGGGCAGGTCTACACAGCGCATGGCCGCACCCACGCTTTGCTCGCGTCGCTCCCCGATGACCCGACCGAGCGCTGGGTCGACTCCTACCTGGGCTTTACGGACGCACCGGCCTTTCCCGTCCCTGAACCGGCGAGTCGGGTGCTGCTTGCCTTAGGGATGGTTCCGCTACTAAATCGCCGGAAGCGGGGACAAGCGCGGGAAAGAGGGTGCGCACACGGTCCCGGCGCATAGCGTAGGGTGATCGGTCCCGATCGTACCGCGGTTTCGGATTCCTCGCGGAGTAACAAGGAGGTTTGATGCGTGCGACGTTGATCCTGCTTTTCTTGGCCCTACTGACGCCCGCCAGCCCGCGCGCTCAGACTCCGCCGCCGCCTTATACAGACTCCAAGGTGATCCCTTCGACCCCGGCATACCAGCGGGCGCAGCAGCTGGTGGCCCTCCTCAACAAGGGCGACGTTGACGCACTCGAAGCTTGGGCGCGGACCGAGTTCGCTCCGCGCTTTCTCGAGGAGATCCCGCTGACCGAGCATCGGGAGGCCCTCACTCGGATGCATCGCGCGAACGGCCCGCTCGAGGTCCACGGGGCGCGCAGCTACGAGCCGCCGCGTCCGGACTCGACGGCGACGCTCATCGTCTGGTCCACCTGGCTCGAGTCCTGGCGAGGCGTCATTCTGGACGTGAACCGCGATGGCAAGATCGCGCGCCTTGGCCTCAGCCCGGCCCGCCCTCCGAGCGATCTTCCGCCGACGGCAGCCTTGACCGGCGAGCAAATCGCGGAGCGCGTGAGTGGATTCGTGGATCGACTCGCCTCACGCGACGCCTTTAGCGGAACTGTCCTGTTGGCGAAGGATGGCAAGGTGATCCTGACCAGGGCCGTGGGCATCGCCAACCGCGACTTCGACGTGCCGGTCACGCTCGACACGAAATTCAACCTAGGATCGATGAACAAGATGTTCACCGCCGTCGCCTGCATGCAGCTGGTGGAGCAGGGGAAGCTCTCGCTGGACGATTCGATCGCCAAGTACTTGGACGACGACTGGCTGCCGAAGGTGGATAAGAACCTGGTCAAGGTGAGGCATCTGCTTACACACACGAGCGGCCTCGGCAGTTACTTCAACGAGGAGTTCGACCGTTCCTCTCGGGCCCTCTTCCGCAATGTGGCTGACTGGAAGCCGCTGGTTCGCGACGACACGTTGGCGTTCGAGCCCGGCACGCAATGGGCGTACAGCAACACCGGCCTGCTCGTCGCCGGCGCCATCGTGGAGAAGGCATCCGGCACCGATTACTTCGACTACGTTCGCACCCACATCACCGGGCCGGCCGGCATGACCAGCACCGACTGCTACGACCTAGACCAGGCGAATCGCAGGCTGGCCGTCGGGTATGACCGGGAGATCGGGCCCGACGGCGCCGTGACCTGGCACAACAACCTGTTCATGCACGTGATTCGGGGAGGCCCAGCAGGCGGCGGCTTCTCGACCGTCGAGGACCTGTTCCGCTTCGACCAGGCGCTCCGCGCGGAGAAGCTGGTTACGCGCGCGTCGCTCGACCAGCTGTGGCGGACGTATCCGGAGTTGGCATCCGAGCGCTACGGGCTGGGGTTCTTCGTGGAGCGGAGCCCGGTCGGCGCGATCGTCGGGCATTCCGGCGGCTTCAATGGGATCAGCGCGGTGCTCAGCATGTACCTCGACGCGGGTTATACAATCGCCGTGATGTCGAACCTGGGGGACGGCGCCGCCACGAACGTGGAGGGCAAGGCCCGGGAGTTGATCGCGGCGGGGCATTGAGGCGGTGGCTGCGCTCGATGGAACGAAGAGGCGTCGGATTGAACCCGGCGCCTCTTCGTATTCGGTCGGCTCACCGAATGCGGATGAACTTTTGCACTTCCGCGCGCCCTTGCGAGGTCAAACGAAGGAAGTAGATCCCCGGCGCAAGTGCCGCGGGGTCGTAGCTGAGCACGGTCCTGGCGGAGGGGTTCAGCGTCCCCGGAATCTCCGCGATCTCGCGACCGGCCACATCCAGGAGCTCGAGCCGTGCGCTCCCTGCAGGCATTCGAGAGAGATCGACGGTGATCGAGAGCGGTCCTCGTGCGGGGTTCGGCGTCACCGTCAGCAGATCCGCGAGCTCGAGCTGCGGCGCCACACCGGTCGTCGGTTGTGTGACCCGCTGACCATGAATGATCTCCCTGGTCTGGGTGTTCTGCACATAGGCCACGAGATGGAGATTGCTCCTGTTCCAGCTCGGATCGAGCGCGAAGGTGGTCGACACGGGCTGCGGCGAGCCGAGGGTCAGGGTGATCGGCTGGTCGTGGAGCAGGCGGACCACGCCGTTCCAGTTGCTGTTCCCTCCCGGTCCGCAGCAAAACTCAATGTTGTCTTCGTAGAGCAGAAGCGTCGCCTCGAGATGATCGAGCGGGACGTTGTCGACCAGCGTGTAGTTCGCCGTCACCATCCACTCGTCTCCCAGATCGGCGAACTGCCCGGAGATGTCGATCGGGCTCTCGCCCCAGGTCTCGTTCATGCGGTCATCGTAGCGAGAGCGATACGTGTCGGTCGCGACGAGACAATTCGAGGCTCCGACGACCGGGTTCAGGCCGTCGAAGTAGGCGTAAGGGTGAGAGATGACGTGATACCAGTTCGTTCTTTGAACGGTGAAGTCGTTCTCGAAGTCGTCACCGTAGTGGTATTCGAAGGTGATGACGTTGTTCGGATTCTCAGTGATCAACGCATTCAGCCCGCACCGGGCGTTCACGCAATATGTTCACCACACCGCACCGAACATCTCCGCGACCAGAACCTTGGGCACGCCCGCGACCGCGATCGCCGGGACGAAGGAGAGCAGCGCGAACCACAGGGCCAACCAGCGCGGTAGACGACGCATTCGATACCTCCTAGTGGATGACGACCAGTCGAGTCGATGCCGCACGGTGACTGCCGGTCTCCAACCGACACCAGTAGACACCGGCCTTGAGCGAGGCTCCGTCTAGGTCCTGCGGTTCCCACGGCACGAGGTGCCGCATCGGCGGGAGCTCGCGATCCATCAAGCGCGCGTGGAGTCGACCTTGCGCGTCGAAGATCTCGAGCCGCACGCGCGTCGGCTCGGAGATGGAGAACCCGATCGTCGCCCGGTCGGAGACCGGATTCGGGGAGACCGACAGCCGGAACGGGTCGGTGCGGTGGGCGCTCTCGGGAAGATCCGGCGTCGACACCGTTTCGTTGGGCCAGGTCGCCTGCGCCATCAACTTCCCGAAGTAGGGGGCGGCCAGATCGGCGAGGGGCGCGCCATCCCCGGTCTTGGTCCATCCCTTGGTGTCGATCAGGGAGCGGAACGCGCGGCGATAGAGAAGCCTCGCTTGCACCGCATAGGACCCGCCGCCTGACGGGAGCTGGAAGGAGTAGGTCGTGGTGTCTGATGCAAGCGGAGCGAGGCGATTGTCGAAGAAGACGCTGGTCGCCTCGGTGAATGGCACCGGGTGCGCGCCGTTCGCGTCCGCTGTCACCTTCGCCCAGAGCTTGCCCGGAAGTCCCGCGTAATAGCCTTGCGCCGGCGATCCCACACCACCGAGCACATCGATCACCTGCGTGCCGGTCGAGACGAGCGGGGTGTTGTCCGCGAGCCGCCATGCCCGCACGTAAAGGACCATGTTCCGAATCGTCACGCCGGTCGGTAGGCGATGGCCCGCGGCGGCGTTGGTCACGATCACGCGCGCGTTCAAGCCCGTCTGCGTCTGCTGCACGTCGAGCGCAAGCTGAGCCGCATCCTCGACCATCGTGTCGATCGCTTCGAGTCCGTGATGCCGCAAGGTGGATGGATCGCGCTGCGGTGGGTCCGGGTCCATCACGCCTTCGGTCATGTAGATCGCGCCGAAGGGAGGCATGTGGCAGCCGACGCACTCGGTGTAGAGCGGCGACCCCGGTTGCCCGAATGGTCCCTCGCGCCACTCCAGGAACGTCGGTTCCGAGATCACGCCGTCGGCGTCCTCGAACTCGCCGTCATCGTCCGGATCGTTCTTGTCCTGATGGCAGGCGCCGCACATGGTCGAGGTTATCTCCGGCTGCCAAGACGCACGCATGATGTACGGCTCATCGAAGTCGACGTCGCCGATCGCGCCGTAGGAGACCTGCTCGGATGACCCGTTCGTCGGCAGGGTGAAGGTCACCGCCCCTGGGTAGATGCCGGGGTAGTTGATCTTCGCCTCGTCCGTGTGCGCGACCTTATGACAGACCTCGCACGACACGCCCCGCTTCGCGTTTTGTGACTGGCTGCCGATCGGTTCCAGGGCGCGATGTGGCTGCTTGATCCACGACTCCGGTTGGTGGCACGACGCGCACTCGGAGTTCGGATTCGCGGAGCGGTGCACCGAATCACGTGTGTACACGAAGCCGTTCATTCCACCAGGCGTGCCGGTGCCGTTGTACAGATCGTAGACCCAGCTGTTCTTGCCCGCGAGCGACATCGGGCTCCCGGTCCACTGCTCGAACTGATCGGGATGGCAGATGCCGCAGGCACTCGGCGTGATGAAGCTGTAGCCCAGGTTCGTCCCCTGCGGGACCGCCTCGACCAGGAACTCGACGCCGGATGCGGGCGTCGTTACGCGGAGCGGCTTCTCGTAGTAGTAGACCGGCGCCGCGACCAGCCAGAGATCGCTCCCCGACGCGTCGGGTAGAGAGAAGGTGCCGTCGGCGGCGGTCAGTGTCTTGATGTTGGTCGCCTGCACCGCGACCTGTGCGTTGGCGAGTGGCTGAAGCGTGACCGCATCACGCACCACTCCGCTGATCTGGGCGTTGCCCGTTGCGGGCAGGAGAAGACAGGACGTAGAGGTCAGAAAAGCGACGCATCGACGGTTCGCCACGAGGGCCTCCCCGGTAAGTGGAATCGCGCCTGATGGTACGGGGAGCGTTGCTTGTTTCGAGGTGACATTCGGAGATTCCGCGGCGCTACTTCTCTAATGCCTGGGATGGGATCCAGTCTCGTCGGCTGTGCGGACCGGGCCTCTCTGCAGGCTCCAGTCACGTAGCCGAGTCTCCGGAGAAGCCTGGGTGATTCACTCGTTCGGTCGCGTGCACGCGCGAAGCCTTTATCGCGGTGAAAGCGGAAGGGGTTCCGTCGCCCCAACCGTAGTGTCTTCTCGGTGGACCCATGGACCACTGCGACGGCCGCCGTGCCCTGGACTTCCCCGGGAGCCTTCTCTACCATCGCGTGAGCCCGGTTTCAGCGTCATCGCTTCCCATCCGCAGGAGGACCGGCCATGAGAAGAACCGCGCGCCCCGCCGTGACCCTACTTTCCTTCGCTCTGGCCGCGGCGCTAACGACGTCGCCCGCGAGGGGAGAGGCCCAGGTCGATCGTGACAACGCGCTGCGTGCTCCGGAGCGCGTGACGACGCCGGTCGGCACGAGCTACCTCGACCTCATGCACGCGGGGCTCTTGCCCGATCCACTCGATGGCCGGTCGTCGCCGACCGCGACGAACTTCGACCCGGGGAGCGCGCCGGAAGGCGACTTCATGCACGAGATGACCTACACGCGTGATGGCGGGCGTTTGCTTCTCTCGAATCGCGGCACGAACGACGTGACCGTCTACGACGCGGCGACGCGCGCGGTCCTGGCCAACGTTGCGGTGGGGATCTCTCCGGCTCAGATCGCGGTCTCGAACGACTACGCGATCGTGCCCTGCGCCTTCTCGAACGAGGTGTGGATCCTCAGCCTTTCCGACTACAGCGTGGCGGCGATCCTCCCGACCGCGGAGCAGCCCTGGGTCGCGCGCGTCTCGCCTGATGGGGCCTTCGCGTATGTCGCGTGTGACATCCCCGACGTCTGCGAGAAGATCGACCTCACGACGCTCCAGCATGTGGGCAGCATCACCGGCTTTCCGATCTGGCTGATGCAGTTCGGCGCGGCATCGGAGTGCACCCGAACGAGCGTGCTCTTCTCCGGCTTCGAGGTCACACCGGATGGACAGCACCTCGCGGTGGGCAATGGGGTCGACTCGGTCCTCTTCTTCAACACGACGACCTTCGCCGTCGACCACACGGTCGCGGTGCCGAGTCCGTATGCGCTCGCGCTCTCCGGAGACGGTGCTGTGGCGGTTGCGGTCTGCTACACGACGCCGGGTTCAGCCCGGCGAATCGACCTCGGCACCCATGCGGTGACGGGGACGGTCACGCTCCCGGCGAGCTACTCGATCTCCACCTTCGGCGCCGGGGTCAGTCAGGACGGAAGCAGGGCCTTCCTCGGCGTCTCGAACAACTCGAGCGCCTTCGTCGACTTCGCCAACTCGAGCTCGACGATCCTCAGCTCCACCTTCACGCCCTTCTGGATCGGGACCTCGCCCGACCACACGCTCGCGCTCGGCGTTCAATTCCGCTTCTCCGTGCTGAGCTTCGCGTCGAAGTCGCTGGTCGGTCAGTTCGAGGGAAACTCCCAGGATCACGGCGCGGTGTCGCCCGTCGGAGCGCGGGCCGCGGGCTTTGATCCGCTGCGGAACGAGGCGGTCTACTTCTACTCCTACAGCACGCCGAACAGCCCGCAGTATCTCGGGCAGACGCCGGCGGGGCAGGACCCGGAGGCCGATGGTCCGAGGCGCGTGACGATCACTCCGGACGGACACCGCGCGGTGGTGACCAACGTGCTTTCGGGCAACGCCTGCGTGCTCAACCTCGACACGCCCGCGGTCGAGGCGACTCTTCCGATCGCTCCGCGCCCGCAGGACATCGCGATCACCTCCGATGGTCACTGGGCGGTGATCTGCGCGATGGAGCTTCATCGGGTCGACATCCTCGACCTGACCACGAACACGATCGTGGCGCACGTCGCCACCAATACGCGGCCGGCGACCGTGTCGATCACCCCGGACAACACGCGGGCGCTGGTTGGGAATGTGCAGGGGAACACCCTCTCGGTCGTGCGGCTAAACGGCGCGGCGAGCTTCCGAGAAGCTGATGTTCCGTGCGGCGAGATCGGCTCCGCCACGGCCGCGTTCTACATCAACAGCGCGGTGCAAGCGAGCCCGGACAATCGCTACGGTCTCGTCGCGGTTTCGTTCGACGATCTGATGCGGGTCTTCGATCGGAACACCAACAGCTTCGTGGCGGCCCTGCCGACCGGCGATTTCCCGCTGAGCGTCGCCTTCGAGTCGACCGGGCAGTACGCGACGAGCGCCAACTACTCCGGCAACAACTACACCGTCTATCGAATCAACGGCGCGAGCTCGAGCGTCGTCGGGACCTTCGCCTCGGGCCAGCTCCCACTCCGCGTGGCGTACGACCCCATTCATCAGCGGATGGCGATCAACAACTTCAACTCGAAGACGGTGACCTTCACGAACCCGACCACGGGCGCGGTGCTGAGCAGCACTTCCTACGCGGCATACGGCTACCCCGCGCAGGTGCTCTTCGATGTGGCGGGCGATCCGATGGTGCTCACTCTCTCGAACGACAACCTCGTGACGAGCGCCGGCGTGGTCGCGTTGCCCGCCGCTCCGGCCCAGTTCGACTATGCAGCCTCCACTCGAACCGCGGTCGTGGCGATGCCTGGTCCCGACTGGGTGACGGTGGTCCGATTCGACACGGCGGATGCGCCCGAAGTCGTGACCCTTCCTCTGAGCGGTGGCTTGATCTCGTCGCTATCGCCGAACCCGAGCAGCGGAATGGTTCGAATTGGATTCCGACTCGCGTCTCCCGGCGACGTCGCGATCGATCTGGTTGACGCCGGTGGGCGACGGGTGGGCGGAACGAGGGTCGGACGAATCGA
>CAZZAH010000070.1:0-7063 GCA_964652115.1 uncultured bacterium
TGGTCAGCTCCTCGCGATCGCCCATTCGGGGCAAGAGCCCTGGACGCGCGCGTCCCGTCTCGATCGCGTTCCACGAGTCGAGCGCCTCGGCGCCGCGCGCGTGAAATTCGCGAAGGATTGCGTGTGCCTCGCGATCGATCTCGTAGCGCGCCGCCTTCTGCTGGATCAGGAAACCCGTGACCAGCGCCCAGATCGAGATCGCGAGCAGGACGACCGCCAGAATGCCGGAGACGATCTCTTCCCGCTTGAGGTCGATCCGCGGATCGATCGTGCGGGAATGCGGAGGTTGCGTCGGCTTGCTCGGCCTTTCGGACATGCGTCTCCCTGCGGCCCGGAATGGAAGCGCCCAGGGCCTGCTCTCCGTTATCGACCTCGGAGGCCGTGCGGCTTGAGGGTCGCGGGCCTTTGCCTTCGCCTCCATTGTCCGCTTGCGGCGTTCGGCGGCTCTGGCATCATGCGAGCCGCATGCTTCTCCTCCTCCCGAAAGTCGCGGCCGGATTGACGCCGGCCACCCTCGACCGAATGGCGCGCCTGGTGGGGCAGTTGCCCCTTCCGGCCCTCCGGCGAAGGGCGCGAAATCAGGCGCACGCACGGGCCGTGATCCTGGGCGCCGAGACGGCCATCGATCGACCCAGCGTGGAGGTCGATCCGTCGGCGCGGGCGGCGGTGGTCGATCATGCGCGCTTCGTGGCGGAGTTCCTCGCGAGTCTGGGAGGCCGTGAAGCGAGGATCGGCGCGACGCCGAAGCTCCTGCTCGCGCCGGCTCCGCGCGGGCGGCTCGTGGTGACGCTTCACACCGGCAATTGGGTGGTCGCGGCGGCGGCGCTGTCGCGCGCGCTCGGCGAGCTCCACACCGTCGCGGGCACCCAGCTCCATCCTCGCCTCGAGGCGGCGGTGGGGCGCCACTTCCTTGCGCTCGGGGTCACCCTGCATCGCGGGCCGGGGGCGGCCGCGCGACTGCTCAACGCCCTCCGCGCGGGGAAAACGGTGGTGCTCCATCTCGACGGTTCGCCGTCCGACTCCCTCGACGATCCGGTCGATGCAGAGCGCGAACGCGCGATTGAAGCTCCGGCAGAGCTCGAGCAACCGCTCGGCGTTCGCGCGGCGGCCTCACTCGCCACTCGAAGCGGCGCCGATGTCTGCTTCGCGCTCTGCCGACGGGAAGCGCCGGGCGCCTTCCGCTTCGAGGCCCATTCCCTCACGCCGCCCTCCTCGCGATCACGGCTGGACGCGCGGCGCGCGTGGTCGTCGCTCTTTCGCGCGCTCCTTCACGACGAGGTCGCGGCCCACCCCGACCACTGGATGATCTTCCGGACGATGAGGGCGGTCTGATGCTTCGGGTCGGCATCGTCTCCGCGTCCTATTACCCGATCCTGGGCGGGGTGAGCGAGCAGGTGCATGGGCTCGCGGTCGGGCTCGCACGCCGCGGACACGACGTGACGATCCTGACCGGCCACTGCCGCATGGACAGCGAGGAGAGGACGCCGCGTGGGGTCGAGGTCGAGCGGCTGGGCCGGACCTTTCTGCTTCCGATCAACGGCGGGCGGACGGCGCTCGCGCTCTCCCCGCGACTCGAGGCGGAGCTCTCGGATCGCATCGAAGGGCGCTTCGATCTCCTTCACATCCACGCGCCGTATGAGCCGGGATTGCCTCTGGCCGCCCTCTCGATCGCGCGTGTGCCGCTGGTCGGTACCTTCCACGCTTCCGGTCGAACCGGATGGCCGTTCGGGTTTCTTGCGCGTTGCGCGCGTGGTCGCTTGGATCGCCTGACGCTTCGGCTCGCGGTCTCGCGCGCGGCGGAGCGCTGGGCGCGCGAGCTCTTCGGCGGCGAGTACCACACTCTTCCGAACGCCATCGACACGGGACGTTTCCGCGCGGAGCGAGGGCCAGCCTCCGATCGCAGGACGAGGCTCGAGCTCTTGGTGGTGGGGCGGCTGGAGCCTCGAAAGGGGCTCG
Source organism: uncultured bacterium (assembly GCA_964652115.1). GTDB lineage: Bacteria > Eisenbacteria > RBG-16-71-46 > CAIMUX01 > CAIMUX01 > JADJQY01. The sequence continues at coordinate 1,957 of CAZZAH010000070.1, forward strand.
AGGCGGTGATTGAGGCGCTTCGCCTCTTGCCGCCCGGCCTGCCCGAGTGGCGGCTCCGCGTGGTGGGGGATGGGCCGCTTCGAGCTCGGTTGGAGCGCGCGGCTCGAAGCCATCGGGGAAGGATCGAGCTTCTCGGTCGGGTCGCGCCGGCGAGCCTGCCCCGCCTCTATGCCGAGTCCGACCTGGCGCTCGCGCCCGCGACCTTCGGCGAGTCGTTCGGGGTCGTGCTCTTGGAAGCGATGGCCTCCGGCCTTCCGGTGCTCGCCTCCGATCTTCCGGGCTACCGCGAGGTGTTGGCCGCGAGCGGCGCCGGTGCCTGCGTCCCACCGGGAGATCCCGCGGCTTGGTCGACGGCGATCGCGGACCTACTGCTCGCGCCGCGATCGAGAAGCGAGATGGGGGCGCGCGGTCGCGAGCGCGCCCACACCTTCGATTGGAGCGTGATCCTCCCGCGGATCGAGGCGACCTACGAGGAAGCGTTGGGCCGAGGCGACGCGCACCTCGACCCACTGGATCAGAGCGTGACCTCCGCGCGCGCGGTCACGATGATGTCGTCGTCGAAGTCGGTCTCGGCGTCATCGTCGACCTGGTAGCTCCGCCAGTTCAGATCGAGGATTCCGCGCACGTTCTTCCCATAACTTCGGGCGACCCCACCGATCACGTTGAGCACCGCGTCGTTGTCCTTGTCGGTGTTGGGATCGACCTGCTCGACTCGACCGACGAGTCGGATGCGCGGGCTGACCGCGACGCTGGCGAAGCCGCCGATCAGACGTGAGTGCTTGGTCGAGACCTTCACCTCGCCTTGCGAGATCGCGCTCGACTTGTCGTTTGCGAGGTCGACTTCCAGGGCCGCGGTGGCGCGCTCGCTCTGCCAGTAGGGGAAGACCGAGAACAGGGTGTTGAGGTTGTCCGCCGCTTTCGGCGCGTCGGAGTTGACCTGCGCCCCGAGCAGGAGGTGAAACCGCTTTCCCTGCTCGCTCCCCGCCGGCGTGAGTGTGACGCGCGCGACGCCGGTCTTGTACTTGTGCGTCGATTCACGGTTGTAGGGCCGCTCGTTGCCGACCGTCAGCGCCCAGTCGAATCGCCCGCCGGCGGCGCTCTGTGAAAGCCCGGCCCCGACCTGTGCCGAGCTCACGCCGAGAAACTCGTCCAGCCCGACGCGCGAGATGGAACGGAAGCCCCACACCTTCTCCTGCGGCCCCACGATCTGGTGATCGAACTGGCCGAACCAGAGCGTCGAGCTCGACCAGTGGAACGGCTCCTTTACCTGCAGGTAGGCCTTCTTCAAGAAGAGCGAGAGCACGCCCGCCTTGTTGCTCGCTTCGAGGGTGGTGAACCACTTGTAGCGCTCGTCGACCGCGTAGGCTCCGGTCAGGTAGACGCGATCGACGTCGAAGCTGTTCCAGCTCCGGAGCTCGTTCGATTTCGACTTGTCCTCGACCTGGTAGCGATAGACCGCCCAGCCGACGCCTGAGAGCTCGATCTTGCTGTTCTTCCCGACCGCGGCCGGCGCCTCGTCCGCCCGCGCCGACTGCACGCCAATCGTGCCGGCGACCACGGCCACCGCCGCCATCGCGATCACACGACTCGTACCTCTCCCATTCCTTTGCACCCCGTTCTCCCTTTCTCCCTTGCGCACCGCGGAACGCGGGCGCGGACCTTTACCGCCCGTAAAGCTCCTCTGGAGCCGAAGGCTGGATAGGTCATGGAATGTGAAGGGTCAAACGAAATGCTCACATCGCAAGTGTTCGGTGTGAAAGTGAATCGGACCCTAACCGTTGCCTAACAATCGACCCTGCGCTGCCGGCCGTAAACGAAAGGAGCCCTCCCGGCAGGGGAGAGCTCCTCGTGCTTCGACCGTCGTGGTCGAGAGCTACTTCACGTCCCAGACCTCGCCCGCGCCGATCAGCGCCTCGAGATCACCGGGACCCTTGGCCTGCGCCTGGTGCAGCTGCTCATGCACGCGGGAGTCGTAGGTCGGCTGATCGCGATGGCGGAAGACGCCGACCGGCATCGGCGCGTCCGGGCGATCGGAGAGGCTGGCCATCATGAAGGCCAGCGTCGGATCGACGCGCCGCTCGTCCCAGACCAGGAGATCGGCCGGGGGCGCACCCTCGAACTTCACGATCTCGAGCTCCAATCCTTGCAGGCGCAAGCCGAGGTTCCGCTCCTTGCCGTAGATGAGCGGTTTGCCGTGCTCGAGCATCAGCACGCGATCGTCGCGCACCACCTTGTCCGTCCAGGGCTCAAAGGCTCCGTCGTTGAAGATGTTGCAGTTCTGGAAAATCTCGATGAAGGCCGAACCTTGATGGGAGGCCGCCGCCGCCAAGACCGAACGCAGATGCGGAGCGAAGATGTCGACCGAGCGCGCGACGAAGCGAGCGTTAGCGCCGAGTGCCAGCGACAGAGGATTAAACGGCTCCTCCGCCGTGCCCATCGGGCTCGACTTGGTCTTCTTGCCGAGCTCGGAGGTGGGCGAGGCTTGGCCCTTGGTCAACCCGTAGATCCGGTTGTTAAACATCAGGATCTTGATGTTGATGTTCCGCCGAAGTGCGTGAATGATGTGGTTGCCGCCGATCGAGAGCGCGTCGCCGTCGCCCGTCACGATCCACACCGAGAGCTCCGGGTTGGTCAGCTTGATGCCGGTCGCGACCGACGGAGCGCGGCCGTGAATGGTGTGAAAGCCGTAGGTATTCATGTAATAGGGGAAGCGGCTCGAGCAGCCGATTCCCGACACGATGACGAACTTCTCCTTCGGAATGCCGAGCGTGGCGAAGGTGTTCTGCACGGCGTTCAAGATCGCGTAGTCGCCGCACCCTGGACACCACCGGACTTCCTGGTCGGTCTCGAAGTCCTTCTTGGTCAGGGGCCGTTCGATGCCCGTTGCCATGATTCCTCCAACGCCGCTCTTAGAGCAGCGCGTCGATGGCGGTACGAATCTCCCGCTCCGTGAAAGGCCGGCCCTGCACCTTGTTCAGTTGAACGACGGGCAGGAGAAACTTCGCCTTCAGCATCATCGCGAGGTGCCCGAGGTTGAGCTCCGGCACCAGGATCTTCTCGTACCGGCGGAGCACCGACTCGAGATTCTTCGGGAAGGGATTGAGGTAGCGGATGTGGCAGTGCGTGACCGAGAGACCGGCCTCGCGCGCGTGCCGCACCGCGCCCTGGATCGCGCCGTGGGTCGAGCCCCAGCCGACGACCAGGATCTTTCCTTCGGGATCGCCCATCACGTCTTGATCGGGGATGTCGTTCGCGACCAACTCGACCTTCCGCGCACGCGTCTTCACCATGTGCTCGTGGTTGATCGGGTCGTAGGAGATGTTGCCGGTCACGTCCGCCTTCTCGAGTCCGCCGATGCGATGCTCGAGACCCGGCGTGCCCGGAACCGCCCAGGGCCGGCCGAGCGTCTCCGGATTGCGCGAGTAGGGATGGAAGCCTTCAGTCTCCGTGTGGTGCTTGATCTCGATCTTCGGCAGATCGGCGATCTTGGGCAGAAGCCACGGCTCCGATCCGTTTGCGAGGTAGCCGTCGGAGAGAAGGATCACCGGCGTCATGTGACGCACCGCGATCCGCGCCGCTTCGTACGCCATGCGGAAGCAATCGCCCGGCGTGGCCGGAGCGACCACCGGAATCGGCGCCTCGCTGTTTCGACCGTACATCGCTTGGAGAAGGTCGGCCTGCTCCGTCTTGGTCGGAAGCCCGGTCGAAGGTCCGCCGCGCTGGATGTCGACGATGACGAGCGGAAGCTCGACCGCGGTCGCGAGCCCCATCGCCTCGGTCTTGAGCGCCATGCCCGGACCGCTCGTGCTGCACATGCCGATCGCCCCGGCGTAGGACGCGCCGATCGCCGCGCCGATGGCCGCGATCTCGTCTTCCGCCTGGAAGGTGATCACACCGTAGTTCTTGAAGCTCGCGAGATCGTGGAGGATGTCGCTCGCCGGCGTGATCGGATAGGAACCGAGGAAGAGGCGAAGGCCGCTCAGCTGTGAAGCGGCGACGAGTCCGAGCGAAAGCGCGGTGTTGCCCGAGATGTTCCGATAGCGACCGGCGGGGACCGGAGCCGGCGGAACGATGTAGCTCTCGGCGAAGACCTCGGTCGCCTCGCAGTAGGTGTAGCCCGCTTGCAGCGCGCGCACGTTCGCCTCGAGGATGGCCGGCTTGGTCGCGAACTTCTTCTTGATCTGCTCCAGCGTCGAATCCATCGGCCGCGTGTAGAGCCAATAGAGCATGCCGAGCGCGAACATGTTCTTGCAGCGGTCGGCGCTCTTGGTGTCGAGGCCCAGCCCTTCGACCGACTTCCGCGTCAAGCGCGTCATGTCGACCTTGATCACCTGGAAGGCATCGAGGGAGTGATCCTCGAGAGGGTTGACCTTGTATCCGGCCTTCTCCAGATCGCGCGCCTGGAAGGCGTCGGTGTTCACGATCAGGATGCCGTTCTGCTTCAAGTCGGCGACGTTCGTCTTGAGGGCCGCCGGATTCATCGCGACGAGCACGTCGGGACGATCGCCCGGCGTGTAGATGTCGCTACTGGAGAAGTGAAGTTGGAACCCGGAGACGCCGGGCAAGGAGCCCGCGGGCGCTCGGATCTCCGCGGGGAAGTCGGGCAACGTAGCGATGTCGTTGCCGAGGAGCGCGCTGGTGGAGGTGAACTGAGTTCCGGTGAGCTGCATCCCATCGCCCGAGTCGCCGGTGAAGCGAATGACGACGCTCTCCAGGACCTGCGATTTCTGTGAAGACTCCTTGGTCGTGTCCGTGCTCGACATTGTCGGCTCCTAAATTCCTTTTGCACCGCGTGCAAATCTCACGCAAGACGCCGAAGGATAGCATCCGCATTCCGGCGGTGCGAAGCGCTTCCTCGGTCGAAAGGCCGGCCCGCGCGCCTTACCGAAGGCTCCTAAGACTGGATCGCGAGCGACCCTCAGGGCGCGAGCACAGAGATGCCCACGGTGCGAGTATCGGACGAAATCTCCTCACGCTGCAGGCGGATCCAGTAGCGGCCCGATGCGCGCGTGTCGAGCGGCCACGCTGCGTCACCGCCTCGCACCTCGAGCCGCCGCGATTCGAGCCTGCGTCCCGCGAGATCGAAGAGAACGCCGCGCCACCAGCC
>CAZZAH010000070.1:7163-11159 GCA_964652115.1 uncultured bacterium
GAGGGAGTGAGGCTCTCGGCTCGCGAGATGCCATTCGTTGCCCACGAGCACGGCGACGTCGGCCCGCATTCGCGCCGCATCGTCGTTCGCGGGGAGAGCGCGCGCGCGAAGCTCGGAGCTCCTGACGATCGACCCGCCGCGTCGTTGCAGCCGGATCGGTTCACCCAGCGCGGTCCACGTCGTCGGGACCGGTGGCAAGACTTCCGAGGCGACCCCATGCGCGAGGAGCAGGTCCGAGCCGGCGGTGCTCCAGCGCAGCTCGACCTCACTCTCGCGAAGGACCAAGCTGCCGCGATCGGTGGAGAACGGGATGGTGGTGCTCCTCCGATTTCCCGCGAGGTCGATTCCACTCACTCGAAGCGATCGGCTCGTCGACCCGCTCGGCACGTCGTACAAAAGATGAAAGAGGAAGGGATCGGCCTCCGCGTGGACCGTTTCGCGCCCCGCGTCGATCTCGACCTCGCTCGAGTCGCCCTCGAGTCGCTCGCGCGCGGTGAGGTAGAGATGCACGGAGCGCTCGAGGTAGGGATGAAAGACGGCGACCAGGCGGAACTCCGGCCCCAACGTATCCTCGCGATAGCGCAGGAGGCGCGCGCGAGATCCACAGAATCCGGTCGATCCCTCGAAGGTGAGCGCGCCCAGATCGACGCTTCGATCTCCCACCTCCAACGCGTCGACGTAGCGTTGAAAGCTCCACCCGTCGAGGCAAGACGCCAGCGCGCCGCGATCTCCCGAGGCCCAGAGGGTCGATGCGTCGAAACTCGCGATGGAGCGCCAGCGCCCCCCGGAGTTGGCCGTGTCGGGGATCGGTTGCCAGTGGGCGCCGGCATCCGAGCTTCCATAGAGCGCGCTTCCGGCGACAAAGAGGGTGTCCGCGTTCACGACGTAGATCGCCTCGATTTCCGGTTCCGGCGCATCGTGAAGCGTCCAAGTTGCGCCGCCATTGCTCGAGTGAAAGAGCTTGCCCGCGTTCGTGATCGCGAGGACGGAGTCGCTCGCCGCCATCCGCTCGACCGCTGTGAAGGGTGCTGCTTCGAGTCGACCGAAGCTCTCGCCGTCGTCCGTGCTTCGGTAAAGGCCATCGGCGGCTCCTGCCCAAGAAACGCCATCCGCGGTATGGACGATGTCGCTAATGCCGCGAGGCGCCTCGTTCGCGACGTGCCAGGAGCGCCCGCGATCGTTCGAGTGATAGAGCGAGGGTCCCGCATCGCCTTTTCGCGAGAGGAATCCGGAGAGACCGAAGAAGCGCAGTAAGCCGAGTCGATCCGACGGCCCCTCGAGGGGCCAGCGCTCCCAGCTATCGCCGCCGTCAAAGGTCGCGATCAGGCCGCGATCGATTCCGAACGCGGAGCTCGGGGTCGCGAGCGCGAGGCGCGAGAAGTCGGCCCCGCTTCGCACCTGCCAACTCGCGCCTTCGTCTGAGGAGAGGAGCACCTCGGCTCCGCCGGCGAGAAAGTCGTGTTGCACCCGATTCCACGCGATCGCGGAGAGCAGCCCATCCCCTTCGAGGGCGACCGTCCACCGCGTGCCGCCGTCGGTGCTCACGATCATCCTGCGCGGCGATGCGATCCACGCGAGATCCTCGTCGGTGCCGAAGGCGAAGGTGCTATGGATCTCCGTACCCCATGCGTCGGACAGATTCCCCGCGATCTCGGTCCACGCAACGCCGCCGTTGGTCGTTCGCGCGAGACGGTGATCTGCGCGAAGCGCGGTCGCTTCGAGCTCGGAATCGACCACGACGAAGCGGATGGCAAAGGGAGCCGCCGGCGTGAACGTGGTCGAATCGGCGCGCCAGAGCTGGCTTGCTTCATCGAGCGCCCACATCGGTCCGCCGGCGAAGCCCGCGAGCTGCGAGATCTCCGACATGAGCCCGGACAAGGGGAGCGCCGTCCAGGTCGCTCCGTCATCGGTGGAACGGAAGAGGCGCGCATCCGATGCCGCGTCCCGTCGCGACGCAAGCAGGCCGGCCGCGGGCAAGACCGCCGCGGCGGAAATCGCGCCTTCGCCCGGCGGTCCGAACTCGCTCCATGCGCCCGTCGTCGGATTCCGTCGGAAGGCAAGGCCGGACGATGTGCTGAGGAGCAGGTCGTCGCTCGTCGCTCGGTCTCGCGCGAGGGAGCGGAGCTCGATTCGCTCCCCCGAAGGAACGGGCGCGGCCGCGCCGATCGGCGACCAGGAGAGGCCGGAGTCGGTTGTCCGAAGCACGACGGTCGAGTCTCCCTTCGCCTCGGCCGTGAAGTAGCTCTCCGTCTGGCCGCGTTCATCGTCGAAGAGGAGCACTCCGCCGCGAACGTCGCTCCACGCGCGCGCGGTCCAACTGCTCGCCGCGTGCGCCCCGGCGAGGGGGAGCAGGCACGCGAGAAGCGCCAAGGCCGCGATTCCGCGCGTCACGGAAGCAGCCTTTCCAACCGCGCGAGCTCTCTCGCCAAGGCCTCGCGGAAATCGAACGCCTCGAGGTCGAGCTCTAGCGTGGGATCGATCTCGCGCAGCGCGTCGTAGCACTGCGCGTATCGGGCGAGATCGAAGAGCGAGATCGCGCGCAGCACCGTCACCGCCTCGTCGTTCACCCGCGGATCGAAGCGAAGATGGTAGGGAGCGCGATAGCCCTGAGCGAGCGCGTCGAGGGCGAGAGAGTCGTCGCCGGCCGCCCCCGTGATGAAGGCGCGAGCGACCCATCCATCTTCGCCCGCGCCGAGCGAGATCGAGGAATCCGCCGCCACGACGGCGCGGGAGAGCGAGTCCTGCTGCGCCGCCGTCCAGGCGAGCCCGAGCCAAGGTGCCGACGAGGAGTCGAACGCGGCCACGATCGCCAAGAACTCGAGCCTCGCGCCCCGATAATCGGCCGCGAGATAACGACCCCAGGCCGAGCTCAGTCGCTCCTCGAGCGTCGGCGGCGGATCGGGAGGCGTGACCTTCGTCTCGCTACCGCAGGCCGCGAACAGCGCGAGAGCCAAGAAGGGGAGCGACCATCCCGGCGCGTGACCGGCATGCCGCGCAATGTGACGATGGCCCTGCATGCTTTTCCTTTGGAAGCCGAAGAGTTAGAAGGGGCGCATCCCGATCTCCGTGGCGCGGGCGGGATTCTATGCGGCTGCCGGCCGAGGGTAAAGCCTGGCGCGTCGGTTGCTGGGGTAGCCTCGGAACTGTAAGATCCGCGCATCCGCCTCGCGGCGGAGACTCAAGCCGCGGAGAAAGGAGCCTCCACCATGGCCACTCGTTCCCTGCTCGCGTTCCTCGTGGTCGGGGTCCTCGCGCTGGCCGCTCCCTGGCGACCTGGAGCGCTCGTCGCTCGCGCGGAGGATCCGGCCCCGGCCCCTCGTCCGATCGTGACCATCGAAACCAATCTCGGGTCCTTTCGGGTGGAGCTCGATCGAGCCCACTCGCCCAAGTCGGTCGAGAACTTCCTGCGCTACGTGAAGGCCGACTTCTACGCCGGCACCGTCTTCCATCGCGTCATGTCCGACTTCGTCATTCAAGCAGGCGGGTACACCGCAAATCTGAGGCAGAAGGCAGCCCTGTTTCCGCCCATCCCCCTCGAATCGCGGAACGGCCTCAAGAACGTGCGCGGCACCCTCGCGATGGCGAGGACCGACGAACCGGCGAGCGGGACCTCGCAGTTCTTCATCAACGTCGAGGACAACCCGAGCCTCGACTTCGACCCGGCCCAGCCCGGCGACAACGGATACGCCGTCTTCGGAAAGGTGATCAGCGGCATGGAGACCATCGACAAGATCCGCGCGGTGCCGGTCGCGCCGGGCGCGATCTCGGAGGCGGTCCCCGCTGCGCCTGTCATCATCAAAAGCGCGAGGATGGACGGGGAAGCCAAGGCAAAGTAGGCCTAGCGCCGGAAGCTCGCGAACATCTTGTACTAGACGGAAAATTTCGGAACCTCGGCGCCCGCTCCGAGTACAGCGCCGCGTTCGAGCCAATATCGGGCCCGAGCCAGGGATACTGGATCGGGCCCGGTTCATGACCGATAAGAGAGAAGCTGCCGGT
>CAZZAH010000070.1:11259-12942 GCA_964652115.1 uncultured bacterium
GCCAGGGATACTGGATCGGGCCCGGTTCATGACCGATAAGAGAGAAGCTGCCGGTCGCGCGCCCGTCGTGTATCCTGGCCGCGCCCAGCCCCTCGACCCAACGAGGCAGAGCAAACTCAAGCCCAGAGCAGAAAGGAACGGCAATGACGCTTTCGAGCAAGAATCTTCGCGCCGCGATACTGGGAGTCGGCCTCGTGGTTGCTGGCGTGACCGCCTTCGTTCTTACCAGCAACGCCGGTGGCGGAGCCTGCACCACTCAAGCGAGCGGCTCCTGCACCGCCAAGGCCACGCAGACCGCCGGCGGTTGTTGTGCCGGCAAGGCCACCGCGACCCAGGCCTCGAACGGAAGCTGTAGCAGCGTTCACGCGACCCAAGCCTCGATGGACGGCTGCACCGGACAAGCGACGCAGGCGTCGATGGGAAGCTGCACCGCGCGCGGCACGCAAGCATCGATGGGCGACTGCTGCGGAGCCAAGGGCGCCAAGATGCAGACCAGTTACGAAGGCGCGGCGATGCTCGGCGCGAGCGGCAGCTGCAGCGCGCACGGCATGACGGCCGGCATGTGTTCCGCCAAGGGCGCGTCCGCCGGCAACTGCTCCGCGATGGGTGCCTCCGCCGGTTCCTGCACCGCGATGGGCGCTTCGGGCGCGTCGTGCTCCTCGATGGGCGCGTCGGCCGGTAGCTGCACCGCCAAGGGTGCCTCCGCCGGTTCCTGCGCTTCGATGGGCGCCTCTGGTGGAAGCTGCGGCGGTGCGACCATGACCATGACCGCTTCCGAGATCTTCCCCGCCGGCACCGAGGTGACGCGGGTCGAGGTGCCGGGCGGCGTCGACATGATCTTCACCAGCGGCAATCTCGATGCGGTCTACACGACCCTTTCGGGGCGCGTCGACGGTTGCAAGACCGAGTGCGCGGGCAAGGGTGACTGCGGTGCGACCTGCGCGGTCTCCCGCACCGGCGGCAGCGTGGTCCTCTCGATGCGCGGCCCGAACGCCGCCAACTGCTGCGCCGGCAAGATGGGCGCGGGCCTCATGCACGCCGAGCTGATCACGCAGTAAGTACCGCTTGAACCGAGCACCGATCGAACTCGGTACCGTCTGAATCGACGTCAGGGACTTGAATGGAGCCCGGAGGAGTCGCATCCTCCGGGCTCTTCTCTTGTCCAGGGACTTCAGTGCCCCGCCGCTGTGGCGAAGCGAGGACGCATGGACCGGCAGACCGAACCTCCGTGGGGCGACTGGTCGCCCGAGCGACTGCGCGAGGAAGGCCATCGCGCGATCGATTGGGTTGCCGACTACTTCACCTCGATCGAGACGCGACCGGTGCTGGCGCAAGTCCGGCCGGGGCAGATCCGCGCGAGCCTGCCGGCCAGCGCGCCCGAGCAGCCGGAGCCTTTCGAGCATCTGCTCCGTGATCTCGACTCGGCGATCGTGCCCGGCGTCACGCACTGGAATCATCCGGGATTCATGGCCTACTTCGGCATCACCGGGTCGGGGCCGGGCATTCTGGGCGAGCTCGTGTCGGCCGCGTTCAACACCAACGGGATGCTCTGGCGGACCAACCCCGCGAGCACCGAGCTCGAGCAGGTAGTGCTGGGCTGGCTCCTCGAGATGTGTGGACTGCCGCGCGATTGGTTCGGACAGATCGTCGATCTGGGCTCCACCTCGGCGGTGCTTGCCTTCG
>CAZZAH010000071.1:0-7775 GCA_964652115.1 uncultured bacterium
CGCGCGAGGGCGCGTACGTGAAGATCCGAATCGGCTCGGCCGAGCGGACGATCAGCGGGCGCGTCACCTATGTGATCCGCTACACCGTCGATCGCGCGCTCGGCCACTACTCCAAGCACGACGAGATCTACTGGAACGTCACCGGCAACGAGTGGAACGAGTCGATCGCGAGCGCGTCTTGCACGGTGCATCTGCCCGAGGCCTGGCCGGCCGACTCGCTCATCTCGGTCGCCTACACGGGACGCTTCGGGAGCCGCGAGCAGAGCGCGCGCATCACCTATCCGGAGGCGGGCCAGGCGCGCTTCGAGTCGACCCGCGAGCTCGGCACGCTCGAAGGGATGACCATCGCGGTTGCCTTTCCGCGCGGCGCGGTGCACTTCCCCGGACGCGTGGCGCGCGTCGCCCAGTTCTTCCGCGACAACTGGATCCTCTTCGCGCCCCTCGGCGTCTTCTTCTGGCTCTGGTCGCGCTATCGTTCGAAGGGGAGAGATCCCGAGGGCCCCGGAGCGGTCATGGTGCGCTACGACGCGCCCGAAGGGGTGAGCCCCGGAGAGATCGGCGCCATCGTCGATGAGCGCGTCGACCTTCGCGACATCACCGCGACGCTGGTCGACCTCGCGGTGCGCGGCTACCTCAAGATCGAGCAGAAGGAGGAGTCGGTCCTCGGCATCTTCCGCTGGAAGGACTTCTCCTTCCACAAGACGGAGAAGGATCCGAGCGACCTCTCGCCGCACGAACGGCTTCTGTACAACGGCGTGTTCGAGGATGGTCCGGCGGTCGAGATCTCCGACCTTCGTGCGCAGTTCTACAAGCACATCCCCGGCATCAAGGACGCGATCTTCGCGCGGCTGATCGAGAGGTCGGCGCTCGACGGCGATCCGCAGAAGGTGCGCGGTCGCTACTTCGGCTTGGGCGCCGCCGTCATGATCCTCACCATCGGCTTGGGCATCCTCTGGTGCTTTGCCATCGGCGCGATCTTCCCGAATGCGATCGTGGTGCCGATCGTCGCGGGGGCGGCGGGGATGTTGGTCTGCTTCGCCTTCGCGCCCGCGATGCCGCGACGCACGCGCAAGGGAGTCGAGCTCCGCGCCTGGGCGCGCGGCTTCGAGGAGTTCGTCTCCCGCGTCGAGCGCGAGAAGCTCGAGCGCGACGAGGCGCGGAACGTCTTCGAGAAGCTGCTCCCCTACGCGATGGCGCTGGCAGTGTCGTCGCGCTGGGCGAAGAAGTTCGAGGGCATCTACGACACCCCGCCCACCTGGTATGGAGGCTCGACCGCGGGCATGCACTTCAGCAGCACCTCGTTCGAGCGCGGCCTCTCTCGCGCGATGGTCGCGACCGGCGCGTCGATGGCCTCGACCCCGCGTTCGAGCGGATCGAGCGGTAGCGGCGGCGGCGGCTCCTCCGGTGGCGGAGGCGGAGGAGGCGGCGGCGGTTCGTGGTGAGGCTTCGCGGCGATCGCGTCCTCTGGGCGATCACGCTCCTGGGCGCGGCACTCAGGTTCCTCAACCTGGCGGGTGATCTTCCCTGCGTCCTCCACTACGACGAGCCGACGCTGATCGACAACGCGGTCTGGATGTGGACCAACCACACGGCGAACCCACTCTTCTTCAACTACCCGACCGGGCTGATCTATCTGCTCGCGGGACTCTTCGGCCTCGTGCTCGCGGGCGGCATGGTGCTCGGTCGATTCGCCAGCTGGGACGCGGCGCTCGCCTGGCTCTCGACCGGCACCTATCCGCGGCCGCCGCAAGGCGGCGTCCTTTACTTCTATCCGACCTGGGGCGTGCCCGCGCTCTACCTGATCGCGCGGAGCGTGAGCGCGATCGCCGGGACGGCGACCATCCCGCTGGTCTACGCCGTGGCGCGCCGCGCCGACTGCTCGGTCGGTGTCGCGCGACTCGCGGCGCTCGCGGTCGCCGTCTCCTCGCTCGCGGTTGAGCACTCGCACTTGGCGACCACCGATGCGGCGGCGACCTGCTTGGCCACCGTTGCGCTTCTCCTCGTTCTTCGCGCGGAGAAGGCGGGCAGCCGGGCATGGATCGCCGCGGGCGCGATGGCGGGGCTGGCCGCCGGCTTCAAGTACAACCTCGGGCTCGTCGCCGGTCTGCTCGCGCTGCTGGCGGTCTGGCGCGCGCGCGGTGGCGACAAGACCGTGTGGCGGATGCTCGGGCTCGCGGCAGTGAGCGCCGTCGCGACGTTCCTCCTCACGACCCCTTATGCGTTGATCGATCCCGCACGCTTCGGCCGCGACCTCGCCTACGAGCTTCATCGCGTGACCAGCGTGACCGAGATGTTCACCGGCGCGCGCGAGGTCGAGGCTTCGACCGCCGCCAAGCTCCTCGACATCTTCTGGAGTCATCTTGGACTCGGCGGAATCGCGGCGACGCTGCTGGGGCTTTGGTTGACGCTTCGCTCGCGTCGGTTCGCGCCGACCGCGGTCGCGATGTGGGTTCTTCTCTGCCTACTTCCGATGCTGCGTTGGCAGAGCCTCTATGCACGCTATCTCCTCGGGCTCTGGCCCGCGTTGCTCCTGCTGGCCACGATCGGCGTGTGCGAGACCGCTCGCTATCTGTCGCGTCGAAAGCCGGCCGCAGAGCCGCTTCTGATCGGCGCGCTCGCGCTCGCCGCGTTTCTTCCGAGCGAGATTCGCCTGGTCCAACGCGAGACCACGCGTGCGCGCCCCGATCCACGAGTGGAGCTCTCGTCCTGGATCAACGAGCACATTCCGGAAGGCACGCCGCTCGTGGCCGAGCGTTCCGGCCCCTTTCCCGATCCCGAGCGAACACCGGTCGAGGTGGTCGACTTTCTCGGGCGCTCGACCCCCGCGCAGTACCTCGATCGCGGCGTGAGCTACCTGATCGAAACAGGGCGCGTCCGGTTGATCGAGGGCAAGGCCCCGTTCCGCGAGGTCCTTCAGAACGAGGAGGCGATCCGCGCGGCGTCGGACGTTCTCTGGTCGAAGCAGCGTTACGCCGTCTACAAGCTGCGCGGCCAGCCGGAATGGCTCGAGCCGGCGACGCGCGCGATCGCGGAGTCGCGCTTCGAGGATGCGCGACGTTCCCTCTCCGCGGCGATCGAGAAGGATCGTTCGAACCGGCTCGCGTGGCAGCTCCTCGGCGAAACCGAGGCGGGCCGCGGCGACACGCTCGCGGCGATGGCTGCTCTGAAGAACGCCGCGGCGATCGACTCGCTGCAGCCGGAGGTGGCGCTCTTGCTCTCGAAGCTTCACATCGCGCGCGGCGAGTATGACGAGGCGATCCATCGCCTCGAGCTGGCGGACCGCGCGACGAAGGAGGACGCCACCACCCTCAACAACTTCGCGGTGGCTTACCTTTCACGGGCGCGAGTGAGGCTGCGCGCCGGAGATCGATCAGGCGCGGAGAGCGATTGGACGCGCGCGCTCGGATTCGCCGATCGATATCGCGAGTCGGGGAAGGGCGACCCTCGCTTCAACGCGCTTCGCGATCAGGTGCTGAGGCAAGGCTCGCGTTGGGGATTCGCCGCGCCGGGCGGCACGCCTTAGCGCATGCCGCCCGTTCGGCATCGGCTAGTCGGTGCCGCCGAAGATCAGCTGGTTCACGTCGAGCTGAACCGTCCACTTCCACTTCCCGTTGATCGCTTCCTCGTTGAACCAGACCGGCCCGGTCAGGATGGAGACGTCCTTCGTGAAGTAGTAGTTGATCCCGAGCCCGCCGCCGCCGAGCGCGTTCTTGCCCGATGCATAGTCGGCCCCCACGACGACACGGGAGAATTCTCCGCCGAGGTTCGGCAAGAACCCGCGGTCGAAGGAGAGCAGGAACCCGCTGTTCTCCTTCTCTCCATCCGCGTTGACGAGGATCGCGTCGTTGCCCACGTAGCCGCCGACCGACAGACGGCCGACGGACGGGAGCGCATGGCTGAGCGAACCGTAAAGCGTGTTCTGATCGGTGACGTCGGACTCGGTCCCGACGTTGAACACGCCGGCCTGAATCACGGGTGATCCCGCGAAGAGCGCGCCCTCCGGGACCGCGAGGCGCGCGTTGAAGTAGAGCGGGTCGTCGCTCGGCTCGAGCAGATCGACACCGACCTCGAGGTGGATCTTCTCCGCCGGCAGCACACCGAGCGTGAGCCCCATGTCGGTGGGGAAGTCGCCGGCTCCGTCCTTCGCCTCGCGAAATACGCTCGTGTAATTGTCGACGCCGATGTGCAGCACGCCATAGCCCTGGATGTCGGGGCTCATCGGTGTCCAATAGGTGCCGGTGGGGGTGGCGGATCCAGTGCGGGGTGCAAGGAGGAGCAGCACGGCCGCCGCGCCGGCGACCGACAGCATGCGTTTCATGAAAACTCTCCGTTGGTGAACGGGCCTGTTCCGCGCTTCGCTTCACGATGAAGCTTCGCGACGGACGCGACCGCCACACAATAGACGCGAGCGCTCCGTCTCGAAGCAAAAGCTGCGATCCCGCGCGTAAAGATGCTGTGAAGCCGATCGGCCGCCCGGCCGCGGAACGCCGCGTTTAGCGGTTCGGCTCCCCGCGGCGTGACGCGAGCAACGTGCTGATTTCCCCGTTCAATCGAGAGACGACCAGCTTTGCCCCTTCGCCCGAGAGGTGTCCGCGGTCCTGGTAGAGCTGACGGCCACGCGCATCGGTAAATCGGACCGCTCCATCCGGTTCGACGAACATCGGCTCGATATCGAGCACGTGAACGCGATCGGTGACCAGCGAGTGCAGGTACTCGTTGGCCGCTCTTCGTCTGAGGGTGGTCCCTGGGTTTTCGTGGATCGGTTGAAGCCCCGTGCTTCGTATCACCTCGCGCGTGCCCGCCGCCGGCAGCGCGGGCGGCTGGGTGATCAGGATCACGCCGTGCGCGTGCGCCAGCGTTTCGTCCAGGAAGGCGCGGAGCTTCTCGTGATCGTCGCCGATCTTCTCCGACCACTCCGCGGCCACGACGGCGACGTCCGGCGTGGCGCCGCTCAACCAGACGAGCGCCTCGCGATGCAGGTCGCCCGGAGGAAAGGGGTCTCCGCCGACGACGCAAAGGACGTTCACCTTCGCGTGCTGGTCCCGCGCGATCTCCCGCATGGCGCGCCCATAGACCGAAGCGAAGCTGTCTCCCAAGAGCACCACCGAGGGCGATTCTTCCCGCGGGTTGAAGACGAGCCCGCCTCGCCGCACGTCGTTCACCGACAGATTCGGGAAGCTGGTCGCTCGGATTGCCTGCCCCGTCATCACCACCACCGCCACGCCGAGCGCTGCGAGGGAAAGGGCCATCCGAGCTCGCCCCGCTTGGTTGAGCATGCGGCGCATCGGCTGCTCGACGAACGCGAAGCTAGCGCACGAAAGGGCCGCCGTCAGGCCAAGCTTTAGCGGAACACGCAGCGCCGCCGACCGGGCATAGAGCGTGTAATCGACGAAGCAGTAGACCGGCCAGTGCCAGAGGTAGATCGAGTACGACCGCTGCCCGATCGCGGTCAGCGCCGATCGCGAGAGGAGCTTCTCCGTGAGCAGGGCACGATGGCGCGACCAACCGATGATCAGCACCGCGCCCAGCACCGGAAGCGCGGCGACGTAACCGGGGAAGGCATTCCCCTCCGGCATGACGAAGATCGCCAACCCGACGAAGAGCAGACCCAACAGGCTGAGCAGCTCGTCGCGCCTCCGATACTCACGTGGGCCTTCACGCGAGAGCACGATCCCGAGCATCGAACCTGAAAGGAGCTCCCAGCCTCGCGGCGGGAGCAGATAGAACGCCCACTTCGGATGGATCGAGGTCAGCCAAATCGAACCGATGAAGCTGAGCGCCAACGCCACACCGATCGCGAAAAGTAGGCGGCGGCGCGACCAAGCGAGCGCGAACGCTCCCCAGAGAGCGAGCGGCAGCACGATGTAAAACTGCTCCTCGAGTGATAGCGACCAGCAGTGAAGGAGCGGCAGCGCATCGGTCGACGCTTCGAAGTAGCTGCCGAGTCGAACGAGCGCGAAGTTCACGATCGAGAGCGCCGACGCCGAGGCCAAGCCCCCGGTCGTCGAAAGGTCGCGCGCGTTGAAGAGCAGCCCCGCGGCGATCAGGGTCGCGATCGACACCAGGAGCAGCACCGGGAGAATGCGCGCCACCCGTCTCTGATAGAAACGCGAAAAGCGGAACGTGCCCGCTTCGCAGTCGGCGTAGAGTCCCGCGGTGATCAGGTAACCCGAGATCACGAAGAAGACGTCGACCCCGACGAATCCCCCGGGCAAGGCCGCGCGATGAAGATGGAAGAGCAGGACCGAGAGGACCGCGATCGCACGGAGCCCCTCGATCGACGGGCGGTAGGTCATGGCCCCCACAGGGAGCTCCCACTGGCGTCGTGATTCGCACTGCTGGCGCGAGCTTGCCGGCTCAAATTTCGCCAGCGAGAATCTGAAGAAAGTTCTCCGCTTTGGACGGCAGGCATCGTAGGCTTCAAAACAGTTGGTTCGCCGAGAGAGTCTGGTCTGCGCGGTTCTTTATTTCCCGCTTCACTTGGCCTCGATCGTCCTTCCTTCTGGACCCACCCCGGGTCCCTTTCTAATGGGCCCAGAGAGACAGCAACAGGGTCCACTGTCCAAGGAGAATCACGATGGGTTCCAAGTTGTACGTCGGCAATCTTACGTTTGACGTCGGGAATGCTGACCTCGAGGAAATGTTCGCGTCGCACGGCCAGGTCCGGAGCGCGCAGGTCATCATGGATCGCGACACCGGCCGCAGCAAGGGCTTCGGCTTCGTCGAGATGAGTGGTGACGCTGAGGCGACCGCCGCGATCAACGCGCTTAACGGCCGCGAGTTCAAGGGCCGCGCCCTGACCGTCAACGAGGCCAAGCCGCGTGAGGATCGCCCCAGTGGTGGCGGTTCGCGTGGCGGCAGCTCTTCGCGCCGGTACTAGTCTAATCGCCGGAGTCTGAGCTCGAGGAACCGCGGTCTTCCGCGATTCCTTCGACGCCGACTCGGGCCTACTGTGATCTGCGCGGGGCGGGTTCGCCTAGCTACTGCCAGAACACGATCGCTGAGGGAGGTCACGCAAGTGGCCTCCCTCGCGTTTTTTTGGTCACTCGACCGACGAGTCATAAGTCGCCGCGCCGAGCACGTTCCCTTCCGGATCCTCGAAGAAGATCAGGTCGCACACGCCGGTGATGGTCACCTTCTCCATCACGATCCGGCCGCCCGCGGCGCGCACCGCCTCCGCGGTCTGATCGACGTCCGGCACCGCGAAGGTGCACTCGAAGCCGAGCATCGGCCTTCCCGGCAGAAGCTCTCGCCTCTTCTGGAGCGCTCCGCCAAGTTGACGCCCTTCGAGCGCCCCTTGGTGGATGAGCAGGAAGCCGGGCGGCCCCCACGCCTCGAAGGTCCAACCGAAGACCGCCTCGTAGAAGCGGCGCGCGCGATCGACGTCGTTGGCGTTGATCGCGAAGTGAGCGAGTGATGCGGTCATTGCTGCCTCCATTTCGTGTGTTGCGGAACCGGGGAGAGTAGCGGCCCGGCGGCGTGACAAACTCGTGCTACCTTGCCAATCGATGTCGAATAGACGACAAGGCTCGCCTTCTGCCGCCGATCGCGATCCCGAGGCGGGGATCCTCGTCCGGAACTGGGCGACCACGCATCCGCATGGCGCCGAGATTCGCGAGCGTGCGATCGATTGGCATCAGCTCGCCTATGCCTCGCGTGGAGTGATCACGGTGAGGACTCCGGAGGGGGTCTGGGTGGTGCCGCCGCACCGAGGGGTCTGGATTCCCGCGAGCGTGACGCACCACATCGCGATGGCGCCGGGCACGTCCGTCCGC
>CAZZAH010000071.1:7875-12866 GCA_964652115.1 uncultured bacterium
CTGAGCGCGGATCCGGGCGGCTCATCGATCATGCGGAGAATCGAGCGTACGGTCGGCGCCTCACGCCGCACTCTCGAACGTGCCTTCGAGAAGGAGACGCGCCTGACGCTCGGACGATGGCGGCAGCGAGCTCGTCTGGTCGCGGCGCTTCGGATGCTCGCCGAAGGGAGCCGGTCACGCGCATCGCGGTCGACGTGGGTTACGCGAGCTCGAGCGCGTTCATCGCCGCGTTCCGTCGCGAGCTCGGCAGCACTCCGGGACGGTACTTCACAGGCGAGCCTCGACGCGTTCGCACGCCGAAGCGTTGACCTCGTTCGCGCCTCGCGGCTACAGTCGTCGCGATGGATGGGGCGCTCGACGTACGCTTGTTCAACCCTGATCGGCTTAACCTCCTGATCGGGCTCCTTCTGTTCCTCGCGTTCCTCTTCATCAATCGAAGGCGTGCCCGCGCATTGGGAGGCCTCTACATCCGCCCGCTTCCCGGCCTGCAAGCGCTCGACGAGGCGATCGGCCGCGCGACCGAGATGGGCCGCCCGGTTCTCTTCGTGCCCGGCATCGGCGACATGAGCGAGGTCGGCACGCTCGCCGCGATCACCATCTCGGGTCGCGTCGCGCATCGAGTGGCGCAGCTCGGATGCGATCTTCGCGTGCCCTGCTATGACCCGGTGGTCGCGGCGCTCATCGACGGCGTGGTGAAGCAGTCGTACAACGAGGCGAATCGCGCCGACTCCTTCATTCCGGGGTCGGTCTACTACGTCAGCGCGACCCAGTTCGCCTATGTCGCCTCGGTCACAGGAACCATGCTGCGCGATCGTCCGGCGGCGAACATCTACATGGGTGCCTTCTACGCGGAGGCTCTCTTCCTGGCCGAGACCGGCAACCAGACCGGCGCGGTGCAGATCGCGGGCTGTGATCAGGTGACCCAGCTTCCGTTCTTCGTCTGCTCGTGCGATTACACGCTGCTGGGCGAAGAGCTCTACGCGGCCAGCGCGTACCTCGGCCGCGAGCCGGACGAGATGGCGACCATCGCCGCGCAGGATTGGGCAAAGGCCCTGGCGGTGGCGATCGTTCTCCTCGCGCTCCTGCTATCGGCGCTCGGACGTCCCGAGCTCGGCGCGCTCCTCGGCACGTCGTAGACCCGGGAGACCTATGCGCATCGGACCGATCCTCGTCACATTCTTCACCGGTGCGCTCCTCATCGCGATCTTCTTCATCCCGCATCACCGCGCGCAGGAGACGCAGTCGGTCATCCTCGAGTGGGCGGACATCGTCTACACCTTCGCGCTGATCCTGGGCTCGCTTTCGCTCTGGGTTGCGAATCAGACGAAGGTGGCGCGGAAGTCGGAAGGTTGGCCCTACGCGCTCGTGACCCTCGTCTCGCTCTCGGTCGTGACGCTGCTTGGCGTGGTGCAGGGAGTGGAGGCCGGGACCGCGGTCGGTTGGATCTACGACGCGATCAACGCGCCGCTCGCCTCGACCATGTTCTCGCTCCTGGCGTTCTTCATCGCTTCGGCCGCCTTCCGCGCCTTCCGTGCGCGAAACGTGGAGGCGACGCTTCTGCTCGTGACCGCGATCGTGATGATGATCGGCCGCGTGTCGGTCGGTGAGTTTCTCTGGAAGGGCTTTCCGCCGCTGACCGAGTGGCTGCTCGAGGTGCCGAATCTCGCGGCCAAGCGTGCGGTGGCGATCGGCGTCGGTCTCGGCGCGATCTCGACCGCGCTCAAGATCATCCTCGGCATCGACCGCTCTTACTTGGGGAAGTCCTAGCCATGGCGACGCGACCGCGCAGCTTCTGGCGAGCGATGCTCGACATCGACCGAAGGTGGATCTTCCTCCTGATCGCGCTCGGGACGATTCTGCCGCTGCTCATCCCGGTCAACCTGCCGGTGGCGGCGTCGCCTCGCGTGCGCGCCGCCTATGACGCGATCGAGGCGGTGCCCGAAGGCTCGATCATCCTCGTGTCGCTCGACTACGAGCCCGACATCATGGCCGAGCTGCAGCCGATGGCGATCGCGGTGCTGAGGCACTGCTTCCGGCGAAACCTCAAGCCGGTCATCTTGACCCTCTATCCCGCGGGACCGGGGTTGATCGAGCGCGCGCTCGCGGTGGCCGGAGCGGCCGAGGGGAAAAAGCGCGACGTCGACTGGGTCTTCTTGGGCTACAAGTCGGGCAATCAGGCCGCGATCCTGGGCTTGAGCGAGAACATCCGCGGTCTCTTCCCGACGGACTTCTACGGCCAGAGGACCGACGACAATCCGATCATGCGTCAGGTGAACGCGCTTCGGGACTTTCCGCTTCTGATCAACCTCTCGGGCTCGTCGATCGCCGACTACTACATCCGCATCGCGTCGAGCCGCTATCACGTGCCGATGGTGCTCGGCTCGACCGCGGTCATGGCGACCGACTATTACCCCTACCTCTCGTCGAAGCAGATCATCGGGCTGATCGGCGGCATGAAGGGCGCGGCCGAGTACGAGCGCCTGATGGACATCGTGGGCGACGCGCGACGCGGGATGGACGCGCAGAGCCTCGTCCACGTGATCATCGTCATTCTGGTGCTGCTCGGAAACGCGGCCGCCTACGCCACCGGCACGCTCCGGAAGCGGGGAGGAGGCGCATGAGCCAGGGGTTCGAGGTCTGGGTCGCCGCCATTCTGACCCTTTGCGTCTTCACGTTCCTCTGGCGGGATAATCCGCTCTATCGCTTCGCCGAGCATCTCTTCGTCGGCGTGTCGGCGGGCTACCTGCTCGCGGTGCAGTACCAGAACGTGCTCAAGCCGAACGTGATCCAGAAGGTGGGTCACGGCGATCTCTTGCCGCTTGTGCCCGCGGCGCTCGGGCTCCTCATCCTCGGGAGGATGTGGCAGCGCACGACCGCGATCTCGCACTGGGCGCTGGCGTTCTACGTCGGCATCTACTCCGGGATCGCGGTGCCGTCGTATCTCCAGGCGCAGATCTTCGCGCAGCTGGCCGACGCGGTGAAGCCGTTCGAGCATGGCTGGGGGGCGATCAACTCCGCGCTGGTGCTGATCGGTTTCCTCTCCGTGATCGCGTACTTCTACTTCTCGGCGCCGCATAATCGCGTGCATCGATTCGCCTCGCGCACCGGGATCTGGTTCCTGATGGTCGCCTTCGGCGCGTCGTTCGGTTACACGGTCATGGCCCGCGTGTCGCTGCTCATCGCGCGCGCGCAGTTCCTGCTGCGCGATTGGCTGCACCTCCTGCCCCCGGCGTGATCCGCTGAATCCTTTTTGACCGCGCCTCCGTAGCAGCGTCGCGCCGCGATGGGAGGCTCGCCATGATGAAGAAGCTCGCCGCGCTCCTGCTCGCGCTCCTTGGACTGGCGCGGGGGACCGGTGGACTGGTCCTCATGCTGCGTGGCGCGAAGGCGGTCGATGCGGACTCGCTCTCGCCCAGCCTGGCCGCGCTGATCGGGGTCGGGCTCCTGATCGTCGCGCTGCTCGCGTTCGTCGCCGCCTACGGACTGATGCGGGATCGGAGTTGGGGACCGACGCTCGCGGTGGCCGCGCCGATCGTCTTCGTGCTCGATGGGTTGATGAACGGTGCGCTGCTCTTCGGCCGGCCGGGTGATCGCGGAACTCTGGTCAATCTGCTCTTCGCCGCCTTGGTCCTCGGGCTTCTCGGGTTCGCTAAAAGAACGCCGGGCAGGAAGAGCTAGGGCCGGGCGGCGAGGCCGCGTCGTCGATCAACGAATCCCGACGGCGATGAAGTTGAATCCCGTGTCGACGAGCGTCCCCGCGTCGTTGAACGTGCGAATCGTCGCGAAGCCGGCGCCGCTTTGAAACACGATCCCGTGCGTGCCGGAGAACATGGTGCTCACGGTGGTCGTGGCCCAATCCCAGAAGGGCGTACTGAAGGTGATCGAGTAGTTGCCCGCCGAGTTCCGCACCACGCTGAAACCGCTGCCGTACGCGATCGTCCCCGACGAGTTGATCGTGCCGCGCACGACCCTGAGGTTCTCGAAGCCGCCTGGAGCGAAGAGCTCGCCGCTCGATCCGAGACGGACCGTGCCGCGGACGTCCAGGGTCGACTGCGGCGTTCCGGTGCCAATCCCGACTCTCCCCGACGGCTTGACGGTCACGACCTCGCCGGCCAGCGTGTAGAGGACGACATCGTTGTTGTAAGAGGCGACATAGGTGTCCGAGTTAGAGCTGCTGCCGTCGCCGATCCAGCCGTGAGGCTCTCCGCTCGAGTCGGCGAAGCCCAGCCATGCGGAGCTCGCGTCACCGGACTTCGTACCTTCGAGCACGAGGTTTCTGCCGTCGGTCTTCACCTGAAGTCCCGCCGCGGGGTTTGTGGTGCCGATGCCGACCTCGCCTTGATCGTCGACGTACACTGCGGCCGCCGGCGATCCGTCGGCCGCGTCCAAGGTGAACGCAGCGTCGGCATGGATCGCGCGCGGCGCCGCGTTGAGCTCCTGGCGGGGGATCAACGCGACGAATCCGCTCCCGTTCGCGCAGTCGGCGCCGGTGTCCGCGCGTACCTCGATCTCAAGAAACCGTGATCCGGGGATGGCGTACTGCTGCCCGAAGTCGAGCGGAAGGGTGAACACGCCGGCCGACACATCGACGTCGTTCACGCAGATGGTCGGACCGAGCTGCACGCCGCCGTCGGAAGCATCGAACAAGCGGAAGCGAAAGTCGTGGAGCCCGGAGGCCGGGACGCCGGAGACGTCAAGCCGTCCTTGATAGGTAAACGTCGTCGCGGCGGCTTGCGCCGGGCAGGGTGCGGTAAGGCTCGCCAGCAGGGCGCCGAGCAGTATGACTCGTGACACCCGCGCCGTTTGCGCCCCGGAAATGGGCAATGCGTGAATCCTAAGCATATTCTCCAACCTCGCCTTTGCTTGAATCCGACGGTTTGGCCGGGTCGACCACTTGCCAGCCAAAGATGTCGAAGCGTGAAAGCGCCAAAATCCAGCGGAGTGGCTCACGCGATATCGGCGCTCATCAACAATCGGGGGGTGAGCGCGCC
>CAZZAH010000072.1:0-12627 GCA_964652115.1 uncultured bacterium
GACACCCAATCGGTGAAGCCCTTCGGCGTCTGGGGCACCGAGCTGGAGAAGAAGCTCGGCGAGGTTCCGTCCTGGTACCCCTACATCTTCTCCGGGATGCCGTCGTACGGCAGCTTCATCTACACGCCGCGAAGCCCGCTCAATCCGATGACCTTGCTCACCGCTCCCTTCTCGAAGAACCGCGGGGCGCGTTACGTCCTTTACTTCGCTCTCGCCGGCATCGGCACCGCGCTCTTCGTGCGGAGGAACGGCGCTTCTTGGGTCGCGGCCACCGGAGCGGGCCTCTTCTTCGCGATGACGCCCTACATCCCCGGATCGGTGTCGGCCGGACACGCGACGAAGCTCGAAGCACTCTGCTTGATTCCGATGTTCCTCTTGGCGCTCGACCTCCTGGTCACGCGGCCGGAGCCGCTTCGCGCCGGGTTTCTCGCTCTCGCCGGCGCCGCGCTGGCGTGGGCGCATCATCCACAGATCGCCTACTACGGCCTGATGATCGGCGGTATCTATGCTCTCGGGCGTGTCGTCTTCGAGCGCCGGAAGGAGATGGGTTCGGCCGAGTGGGGGCGTCTCCTCGCGTTCGGGCTCCTCGCGGTCATCCTCGCCGGAGCGCTGGTCACCGAGCCGTATCTCGGCGTGCGAGAGTACGCGCCCTTCTCCATTCGCGGCGGCGGGGGAGATGGGGCCGGACCGAGCGGCGCGGGTTGGGACTATGCGACAAATTGGTCGTTCCACCCGGCGGAGCTCATCTCCTTCCTCTTCCCAGGTTGGTTCGGACTGAGGGATCGCACGTACTGGGGCCTGATGCCCTTCACCCAATCGACGCACTACTTCGGAATCGTCGGGCTCGCGCTCGCGCTTATCGGGGCCGGCGCGATCGCCAAGGCGCGCCGAATACTCTGGATCGTGCTCGCGGTGATGGTCCTCCTGATCGGATTCGGTCGTTATGTGCCGATCCTCTTCGGTCCGATGTACGCCGCCGCGCCACTGTTCAATAAATTTCGTGTCCCTTCGATGATCTATGCGGTGCTGCCGCTCTGCCTCGTGACCTTCGCGGCCGCCGGGATCGATCGCGTCGCGCGAGGAACGCCGGTCGCGAACGCGCGAAAGCCGAAGGGAGCTCGATCCGAAGGCACGAGCTCGAATCTATGGTGGGACCTCGTGCCGAAGGCGCTCGGCGCTTCGCTGCTTCTGACGCTGCTCTGGCTCGTGCTCGGCTTCGCGCTCGGCGGAAGCCTCGGCCAGAGCGCGCTGCTGCTCCGTGCGGGTGAGGCGGCGAAGATCCCTGCGTCGGCGATCTCGGAGGTAACATCCGAGCGATTCGAGATCCTTCGGTCGAGCGTGCTGACCGGCCTCATCTGGATCACGCTGCTTCTCGGAGGTCTCGAGCTGGGCCGCCGCCGTCTGCTCATCGGTGCGAGGCTTGCCGCCCTGCTTGCCGTGTTGCTCGTGGGCGATCTCCTCTGGATCGACCGGAAGTTCTATGAGCCGGCGCCGCCCGCGACCGCGGCGGAGACCTTTCCCGCGAAGGCGGCCGCGCAATATCTCGCTTCGAAGCCGGGTCCCTTCCGCGTCATTCCTTTGGGCTCGCTCTTCACCTCCAACGGATTCGGGCTCTACGGCGTCGAGTCGGTCGGCGGGTATCAACCGGCCAAGCTTCGCGAGTACCAGGATCTGCTGGACTCGAACCTGATCAGCAATCCCGGCGTGCTGCAGATGCTGGGCGTTCGCTACGCGGTCAGTCCGCAGCCGCTTCCGCAGTCGGCCAAGCCGGAGTTCAACGGAGACGCTTCGGTCTACGATCTCGGGGTCGAGCCGACGTGGGTCTGGTCGGTCGACCGGGTCGAACGAGTGTCAGGTGGATGGGAACAGATGTCCCGACGCTTCCTCGATCAAACCTTCGATCCCAAGCGGATCGCCTACGTCTACGACCAGGACCCCGGACCAGGGACCGAGCAGCTTTCTCCGGCGCAGGTGTCGAATCTGATTCGCGGATCGGAGGAGCTCTCCTTCGAAGTGGAGTCGAGCGGCCCCGCGCTGCTCGTGATGAGCGAGATCTACTACGCGCCAGGCTGGGAAGCGACGGTCGATGGGGCGGCGACGCCGCTCTACCGCGCGGACCATGTGCTTCGTTCGATCGAGGTGCCGGCGGGGCACCATCGCGTGGTCGTGCGTTCGGTGGCGCGAGGCGAGCGAGCGGGCGAGAGGATCAGTCGGTTTGCGGGGCTAGGACTGCTGGCCACGCTGATCGCGGGAGTCGTTCCGATCTGGAGGAAGGCGCGCCTAGGTCGCTAGGCGCGACGCGCCGACGTTGCGAGCTGCTCATAGACGCGGAGCAGCGTCGCCGCCGTCTTGTCCCAGCGATACTCGTTCAGCACCGCGCTTCGTCCGTTCGCGCCGAGCGCGGCACGAAGCTCCGGTGACCGCAGGCCCTCGATCGTCTTGGCGAGCGCCGCATCGTCGCCCGACGAATAGACTCGGCCCGATCCTGTCCGCTCGATGATGCGCGCCAACGGGCGGCAGTCTGTCGCCACCACCGGCTTCTCGAGCAGCATGTAGTGGAAGAGCTTGTGTGGGATCGTGGTGTCGGTGTGCTCACTCTTCAGGTGTGGGATGAGGCAGACCGAGGCTCCCGACACGAACGATGGGAAGAGCCGGAAAGGCTGCCAGCCGGCGAATTCCACCACGTCGCTCAAACCACGAGATCTCACCTCGGCCTCGAGGGCAGGGCGAGTCGCCCCGTCGCCGACCAAAAGAAGGCGCAGCTCCCTCCAATCCCGAAGCCGATCCAGCGCGCGCACCGCCGTCTCCAATCCTCGGTGTCGATCGAATCCGCCGAGATAGGCGATGGTGAAGGCGCTCTTGCCGCGCGCTTCGATCGAGGCGTCTCGAGGGAAGCCCTCGAACTCGTCCACGTGGACCGTATTCGACACCACCGACACGCCCTCGGGAGGAATCCCGAATGGCCTCAGTCGCTCCGCCGCCTCTTCCACCACCACGATGACGTGCGCGGCTCGGGGAAGGTAGCGTCGCTCGTAAGCGCGCCAACGTTCCGGCGAGATCAGGAATCGCCCGGGAATCCGGCGGGCGTAGTCGTAGTTCGCGACCGCCGCGGGCCAGTTCTCGTGCAGGTCCGAGACGACAGGCAGGCTGCGTTCCGTCCCGACCTCGAGACCAACCTTGAGCAGCGGGAGATCGTGAACGTGGATGACCTCGACTTTGGTCTCGTCAACGAAGCGACGCAGCTCCGACCTGAACTTCTGGAAGTAGAGTGGGACGTTGAGGCAGAGCGCCGAGGCCTTCTTGTAGAAGAAGCGGTCGAGCAGGATCCGATGCACGCGCACGCCATGCCAGTCCTCGGTCGCCGCCTCGGCCGGCGAAAGCCGAATGCACAGAAGATGTACCTCGTGACCGGCCTCGACCAACGAACGTGCCTCGTTCCCCACGCGAGGGTCGGGCGGAAAGGGCTTGTCGAGGAGCATTCCGATGCGCACGCGCGGCCGACCTCAGGAGAGCTCGGCAAACGCCGGGAGGAGGCGCGCGTAGGTTTGGGCGAGCGACTCGATCAGCTCCTCACGTTGGGTACATGGAAAAGTCGGCAGGGGTACGAGGTGCGCGTGAAGGTGCCCCAGGACCCCGGCGCCCGCCGGTCGTTCCAGATTGATCCCCGCGCAGAAGTGGTCTCCGAAGCCGGCGGCGCGCAGGATGCCCTCGCTCCTCCGCAGCAGCGTCGAAAGATCGGAACGCTCCGCCTGGTCGAGCTCGTTCAGCCTTCCAAGGTGGCGATGGGGAACCACCATCAGGTGGCCGAGGGTGTACGGGTAGACGTTCATGATGACGAAGCAGGACGCGCCGCGATGAAGGATGAAGTACTGACCCGGATCCGCGGTGCTCTCCAAGCAGAAGACGCATGAAGCGTCATCTCGGTTGGAGACGATGTAGCGCATTCGCCAAGGCGTGAAGAGCTCGTGCACGAATCCTCCGATGTCGACCGGCGCCAATGTAGCACGAGCACTGAGGCGTTCCACGACTGCTCGACCACGACGTGCGCACGGTCACGCGCGCGCGACACTTCATTCTCCTTGCCTTCGCCAATTCGCACTCGCTACTTTGTCGCCACGAGATCCGAGGTTGTTCCGCGTGGACCGGATGTCGGAGATCCGATGGATCGAGGTGCTCAGGGAAGTGCGTCACTCTCTATCCTTGCGGTTGGAGGCCTTGCGGTCACAGGCCTTGCGGTCAGAGGCCTTGCGGTCAGAGGCGGCCCGCGTGCGATCAATGCCGTCGAGAGGCTGATTTGATGGATCCCTATCGCCGAGGCGGTGCCAACGATCGAGGTGGGATGCGAGGCCATCGAAGCCTCAAGCCCGCATCGCGTGAATCCTCTCTCGCCGCGGAGCGCGAGTTCTCACTCCTCCTACTGAACAGCCTCGACTTCGGGCTGGTCGCTCTCGATCCGAACCACGAGATTCTCTTCGCGAATCGGAAGGCGCTCGAGATCCTGAACACGGCGCCGGAGCGGCTCCTCCACCGTCCGATCGGCGAGGTGCTCATTTCGCGCACGCCCGGATTTTCGCTCTGGTCCGACGGGCCCTTCGCCGCGGAAGAAGAGGGCGCCCGCGAAGTCATGCTCCAGTTTCAGGGCAAGGAGTACCTGCTCGAGCTTCGTTGGCTTCCGGTCGCGCACCAGGACGCCGCGGTCGCGTCGATCCTCGCCTTCGAGGATGTGACGGAGACCGTCGGTGAGCTGGAGTTCCAACGTCGCGTCGATCGCTTCGCCTCGGTCGGTCATCTCTCCGCGATCATCGCGCACGAGATCCGGAATCCGCTGACGGGCATTCGCACCACGATCCAGTACGTGGGCAAGAAGCTCGAAGCAGGCTCCTCTCTACGTACCGATCTCGAAGACGCGATCAAGGAGCTCGATCGAATCGAGCAGTTCACGACCGATCTGCTGCAATTCTCCGGACCCAAGTCGCTCCAGATGATCGAACAGGACCTTTCGCTCATCCTGGAGAAGGTCCTCGATAATCTCGAGCTTCAGGCGCAGGCCGCGAATGTGCTGATCAAGCGGGACTTCACCTCGGGCCTCCCGCTCATCCGAGTCGATGCCGACGCGATCCAGCAGGTCTTCCTCAATCTCGCGCTCAACGCGATCGAGGCGATGGGGGAAGGGGGCCAACTCCGCGTATCGACTTCCGCGCGTCGGTATCGCTCGCGTTGGGCGGTCGAGGTCGCCTTTCACGACAACGGCTGCGGGATCTCCGAGGAAGTTCTGGAGAAGATCTTCGATCCCTTCTTCACCACGAAGCCGTCGGGTACGGGGCTTGGGCTATCGATCAGCCTTCAAATCGTGCGCGAGCATTCGGGTCGCATCACCGTTCGAAATCGATCCCAGGGGGGGGCCACGTTTCGCCTCTCGTTCCCTGCTCGAGTCGAACGCCTGATTGAGGGCGAGGCCGGAGGCTCCGCGTGAAGTACCGAGTCCTGGTCATCGACGACGAGCCGTCGATCTGCCGGACCTTGAGTCGTGTGCTCGTGGATGAGGGGTACCAGGTCGAGGTCGCGGCGACCGGTGAGGCCGGCCTCTCGACCCTGGTCTCGGCCAGGCCCGAGATCGTGCTCCTGGACCTCAAGCTTCCGGACGCAAACGGGCTCGAGCTCCTAGAGCGCATCCGCAACCTCGACCAATCGGCGCAGGTGATCCTGATCACCGCTTACGGCGACACGAAGGCCGCGGTGCGCGCGATGAAGCTCGGAGCTTCCGACTTCCTGAGAAAACCCTACGACCTCGATGAGCTGCTGCTCGCGGTGGAAACGGCAGGGCGCGCGTTCGCGCGCGAAGCGGAGCTTGACGCGCATCGCTTGCGGGAGCAGGAGCGCTATGGGCGGAGCGAGGCGGTCTTCGCTTCGCCTGTGATGTCCCAAGTGTGGAATCTCGTTCTTAAAGCTGCCCGATCCGACGCTCCGAGCATCCTGATCACGGGCGAGAGCGGCACCGGAAAGGAACTGGTTGCGCGTGCTCTTCACTTCGAGAGCGCACGTCGGAGCGCGCCGTTCCTCGAGCTCAACTGTTCGAATTTCCAGGAGACCCTGGTCGAGAACGAGCTCTTCGGGCATGAGCGTGGAGCCTATACGGGCGCGAATCTGGTGAAGCGTGGGTTGCTCGAGATCAACGAAGGGGGAACGCTGCTGCTCGATGAAGTGGCTGAGATGCCCCTGACCTCTCAAGCGAAGCTGCTTCGCTTCCTCGAGGATCAAACTTTCCGCCGCCTCGGTGGCACCGCGGACATTAGCGTGGATCTTCGCATCCTCGCCGCCACGAACGTCGACCTCGACGCGAGGATTCATGACGGCAGATTCCGAATGGACCTCTTCTATCGACTGAAAGTGGTTTCCATCGAGCTACCGCCGCTCCGAGATCGCGGTGACGACGCGGTGTTGCTGGCGGACCACTTTCTGCGGAAGTTCTCGACGAAGTACCACAAGCGATTCCGAACGACCTCCGAGGAGGTTCGCCCCTTCTTGCGTTCGTACGCTTGGCCGGGAAACGTGCGTGAGCTTAGGAACCTCGTCGAGCGGGTCGTCCTGATCGAGGACGGAGAGCTCTTCGACGTGAAGCATTTGCCGGCGGGGATCCTGCACGCGGGAGCTCCGGCTCGGCCAGCCACGCAGGCGCCCGTTCTTGCCACATCCGCGATCGTCGAGCCCGGTGGAGATTCCTCGGCTTCATGGAACGAGCTGGTCCCGCTGCGGGAGGTCGAGGAGAGCTACATTCTCCACGTGCTCGGACGCTGCCAGGGGAATAAGAGCCAGGCGGCTCGCGTCCTCGGACTGTCGCGCCAAGGGTTGCTCGACCGACTCAAGCGCCTCGATCCCTCCAATTCCGTCTCCCTCCCTTCCTGACCTGCACGAATTCTAGACATGCCCACGAAATGGGCAGGTCGGCGTTACGGGTAACTCCTTTGTATTCAATTGCTTAGCCTGGCAACCTCGGAACTGTAAGCTATGTTGGCACTTCCGTCGGCGGCGACTCGCGCTCTCGCGAGATTGGGGATCCTTGCCAAAGCGCCTCAAGAAATGTATAACTCATTATCATAAAACGAGTTAGGATTTCATTGCTCGTGCGTTCGCAAACTTGGAACGACGATTGATAGGTAGCAGTGCAGTGGAGGCTTAGGAGGTGGTTGCTACGGTACTCATCGTGGACGACGAGACGTTGCTTCTCCGGACCCTATCCAACGCGCTCCGGGACGTAGGCTACGAGGTTCTCTCCGCGAACAGCGCGGAGAGGGGTGAGGCTCTCCTGGAGACGAGGCCGGGGTCCGTAGACCTGATGCTGCTCGATGTAAAGCTCCCGGGTCGGTCCGGTCTCGACCTGTTGGAGGCACAGCGGAAGCGCGGTTATGTCGGCCCTGCGATCGTGATGACGGCGTTCGACAGCCCGGACTCGGAAGGTCGGTGTCGTCAACTCTCCGTCGATCGCTATCTCCGAAAGCCATTTGACCTGGAAGCGATGCTCGGACTGATCCATGACCTCCTGCAAGGGCGGGGAATCCAGTCTGGCTCGACTCTGAATGGGAGACACGGACTCACGCCTGAAGGGGGGTGAAACACGATGGCGATGGCGAAGAAGGCGGCTAAGAAGACCGCGAAGAAGGCCACGAAGAAGGCCACCAAGAAGGCCACCAAGAAGACTGCTAAGAAGAAGGCCGCCAAGAAGGCCTAATTCGGCACTAGAGAACGGCGGGGCGCTGCGGGTAAGACGGGCGCCCCGCTCCTCTATGCCCTAGAGAGCATCTGGCCCTAGAGAGCATCTGGCCCTAAGTAGCGCGTGGGGGCGCGCCGGTACGCTCCGAGCGCAAAAAAGAGTTCCCCGCCACGAACGCCCGACAGCTCTCAAAACCTCGATAGACGTTAGCCCGCTAATTAATTCAAGGTATTGGTGCCGTCTCAATGCGCTAGGGCAGGGAACCCGTCTCATTACCCGCGCGAAAATTAGCACCGGCTTCTCCGGCATGTCAACCGTGATTCTTCCGCTATCCTGGGCTTGGCGATCGCAAGCTTAGGAGGGGAGCCGCATGGCCATTTTGGTAACTGGTGGAAGCGGCTACATCGGATCCGTCGTTGTGGACGTGCTCCGCGAGCGTGGCGAAACCGTCATCGTGGCGGATGATCTCGTCCGCGGGCATCGCGAGGCCGTGGATCCTGATGTACCCGTCCACGTCGGTGACTTGACCGACCGTACATTCGTTGAGTCGGTCTTCGCTGCTCAGGAGATAGACGCGATCCTCCACTTCGCCGCTTGGAGCCAAGTCGGAGAATCGATGCTCGAACCGGGGAAGTACTTCCGCAACAACTACGGAGCGGTGCTAACTCTCCTCGAGGTCGCGTCGAGTCATCGATGCCGGACGGTGATTTTCAGCTCCTCGGCCGCGACCTATGGAGATCCGACGGAGACGCCGATACCCGAGTCGGCACCGACGCTCCCGACGAATCCCTATGGCGAGTCGAAGCTGCAATGCGAGCGACTGCTGCGTTGGTTCGCCGAGCGGTACGACTTCCGGTGGTCGGCGCTTCGTTACTTCAACGCGGCGGGGGCATCGGCGCGCCGAGGCGAAGATCACAGCCCGGAGACCCACCTTATCCCGCTGGCAATCGCGGCGGCGCTCCCGGGCAGCGCTCTCCTCAAGGTCTTCGGGACGGACTACCCCACCCCGGACGGTACCTGCATTCGCGACTACATCCACATCGAGGATCTGGCGGACGCGCACCTCTTGGCGCTTGATCGGTTGCGCCTGGGACGCGGAGGCGTCTTCAACCTGGGAAACGGGGTGGGATTCTCGGTCAAGGAAGTGATCGAGGCGGTGTCTGAAGTGGCGGGCACCCGTGTCCGATGGGAGCCGGCTGCCCGACGGTCCGGAGATCCGCCATCCCTCGTGGCATCGAGTGACCTCGCTCGCGGCAGTCTCGGCTGGCGGCCAAGCCGCTATGAGCTCCGAATGATCGTAGAGAGTGCTTGGCGCTGGCACGAGTCCCACCGCGGAGGATACGGCGGTGTTTGAGCCATCGTACGAGCTTCCGCCCGGGCTTGACGGAGCGGGCGAATAGCACTTAAGTTCCCCGCCTGTGCTCGAGTCCCCATCGTCTAGCCGGCCTAGGACATCGCCCTTTCAAGGCGGTAACACGGGTTCGAATCCCGTTGGGGACGCCATCTCTTGCCGGGGGTCAGTAGGCACACCGCCACCTTCCGGTGGCGAGAGATCCGCTTCAGCTAGCCTGATTCGAGAGCCCGACGGTGTGACTCTTCAGCGAAGCGAACGTCCGCCATCGACGGTAAGGACAGACCCGGTCACGAACGGCGCGGCTTCGAGCAGATACAACACTGCGGCCGCGACATCCTCCACGCTGCCCTTGCGCTGAAGTAGGGTTGCCTTCCGCGCCGCCTCCTCGATATTTTCGGTCGTACCTTCCGGCAAGAGCACGCTGCCCGGCGCGATGCCGTTCACGCGAACTTCCGGCGCGAGGGCGCGCGCCAATCCGAAAGTGGCGGTTCTCAGTCCGGCCTTCGCGACCTCGTAGGGAAGGTAGTCGACCCGTGGACGGTCGGTGCTGAAGTCCAACAAGGTCACGATCGAACCGTAGCCTCTCGCCTTCATCCGGAGCCCGGCGCGAGACGCAATCAGGAGCGGCGCGGCGAGGTTTAATCGAAGCGTCGCCTCGATCCCTTCGCCGGAGAGCTGCTCCAACGGCGCGCGATCAAAGGTTGCGGCGGAGAGGACCACCGCGGAGATGGCGCCCAGCCGATCCTCCACCCGTTCGACGAGCGCCTCGGCCTCCGTCAAATCCAACAGATCAGCAGGGAAGAGCTCGCATCTGGCTCTGCCTTGGTACCTCGCAGCGAGAGCCAGCGCGTCGGTCTCGTGCTGAAAGTAGTGAATCGCGAGATCATACCCGCGTTCGGCGAGGCACTCGGCGATCGCTCTACCCAGACGGATCGCGCCCCCGGTGATGAGGACGCGCTTCGGCACTTGCGTCATGCCCGCGAGTCTAGCAGGCTTCGCGACGCACGGCGCGGCCAGCCCGGCACTCCTTCTCGCGCGCCGCCGCCGACACTGATCACGGGGTTGCCCGAAGGGGGAAGCGATGATTGGATTCAAGCTGGAGGCGGAGCAAGTCGAGCTCCAGCGTCTGGCCCGCGATTTCGCGCAGCGAGAGATCGCGCCGCACGCGAAGCATCACGACGAAACAGGGGAGTTTCCGCGCGAGATTTGTCGACGCGCGTGGGAGCTCGGTCTGATGAACACGCACGTGCCGGAGGAATTCGGCGGGCTCGGTTTGGGAGTCTTCGAGGGGTGCGTGATCGCGGAGGAGATTGCCGCGGGTTGCTCGGGCATTGGAACGCCGATGGAGGCGAACAATCTCGCGGAAGCGCCGATCATCGTGGGCGGAACGGAGGATCAGAAGCGTCGTTGGCTAACGCCGATGACCGAGGAGTTCCGCCTTGCGGCCTACTGTGTGACTGAGCCCAACGCCGGGAGCGACGTGCAAGGGATCACCACCAGCGCAACCAAGGTCGGCGCCGAGTATGTTCTCAACGGGAACAAGCTCTGGATCACGAATGGTGGGGTCGCCGACTGGTATTTCGTCTTGGCCTACACCGATCACTCCAGAAAGGCCGCGGGAATGAGCGCCTTCGTGGTCCCCGCGACCGACAAGGGCGTGGAGTTGGGGAAGAAGGAACAGAACATGGGCCAGCGCGCCAGCGATACGCGCTCGGTCAGCTTCCATGATGTCGTGGTGAAGGAAGAGGATCGGATTGGAGGTGAAGGAGAGGGCTGGCGCCTCGCGATGAGCGCGTTCGACCATACTCGACCGGTTGTGGCGGCCGCCGCGGTTGGGGTAGCGCGTTCGGCGCTCGAGCACGCCCTCCGTTACTCCCACGAACGGCAAGCCTTTGGGGTCACCTTGAGCCAGCATCAAGCGATCGCGTTCATGCTCGCGGAAATGGCGCGTGACGTCGAGGCGGCTCGATTATTGGTCTGGAAGGCAGGCTGGAAGATCGACCACGGAGAAAGGAACACCTACGACGCCGCTCTGGCGAAGCTCACCGCGGCGGATGCCTGCATGCGCGTGACCACCGACGCGGTGCAGATTTTCGGCGGCTATGGCTACAGTCGTGAGTACCCCGTGGAGAAGCTCATGCGTGACGCGAAGGTCTTTCAAATCTACGAGGGTACCAGCCAGATACAACGCATCATCGTTGCGCGCGAACTGGCCCGCGCGCTCCGAAAAGCCTAACGGCGCACTTCGCTACGCGGGCGCCGTGGTCAAACGGCGCTCGCGTCGACCGCCGACGAACATCGGGTCGCTCAGGTCCAGTTTGGTCACTTCCGTTACGAAGCGCTTCCGCTTCCGCTCGTAGAAGTTCGCGCGCTCGACGTTTTCTCGTTGGCGATAGCCCTGGGAGAGGCGCGCGCATCGATCAATCAATACTTCCGCTACACGATGTCGCTGCATGGCGTCGAGGTGGCCGCTCTGGAATGCTTTCTCCATCGAATAGACCCGGTACCGATCGATGCTCCAGAGCGAGGGGGCAGGCGTAAAAGTTCGCTCCTGCAAGGATCCCGGCAGGCGGGAAATCGTGAAGCGTGCCGCGAGCCGCAACCAGAAATCGTAGTCGTCGCACGCGGCGAGGTTCTCGTCAAACGGGCCTTCCCAGTCGAGAGCGGAGCGACGAACGATGCTCCCGGAGACCGACAGTCCGGGCGGATTGAGCGCCTCCTCGAATTCCACCGGCTGACACGCCGTCTTCCTCTTCGCCGGGGATAATTTGGGCTGGCGAGGGCCAGAGCCATCCAGGAGCGCATGCATGCTTGGCGAAGCATCGAGGATCTGCACCTGCTGCTGCAACTTCGAGGTGTGCCAGCGGTCCCCGGGCTCCGCGAACGCGAGAAGCTCCCCGTTGGCGGCACAAATCGCGCGGTTTCGTGCCGCGGCCGCACCTTTGAGCGAAGAGTGAAAGAGGTAGCGAATCAGCACGCCGCCGCGACACATCTGGATAGACCGGGTACCGCATTCTGGATTCAGGGAGTCACGCCACACTTTGTCCGCGCGCGCGGGATCAGGTCCGAGGTACGAGAGCACGAACAGACCGCTCCCGTCGGTCGAGCCATCGTCCGTAATCAACAGCTCGAAGTCGTGGTACCCCTGGGCGAGGATCGCATCGAGCGTCTCCTTGAGGGCTTCCTTTCGGTTCAGGCATGGGACCACGATCGAAACACGTGCCATCTCAGCGCTCCTTCCCTGATCGCTCCTCCTTGGATTGAACAGCTTTGGCGGTGGTGGGCTGAACGTGGTCTGCTCCGCTCGGCGTCCGCTGCGCGTCGTGACCGGTTTCAATGCGTGTTGCCTTGCGTTGCGTGGGTGGCAGGAGGGAAGGGGATGGGCAGATCAGAACGAGAAGGCTCATCGCGACCAGACTCCACCTCACACCTCCCCTGCAGCCTTGTGGAGTGTACGTCGCGACCGTTCTAAGGTCAAGTTGTGCAAGGTACCAGGCAGGACTGAGCTGCAAACGCGAAGGCCCCGACTCGCGAGGAGTCGAGGCCTTCACTGTTTCGCCTTGTC
>CAZZAH010000073.1:0-12568 GCA_964652115.1 uncultured bacterium
CCGGGATCGGGTTGATGGCGCCGCCGTCGCCGACCGGCCGGTCGACGATGATGATCGGATGGCGGCCCAGCGCTGCAAAGGCGTATTGCAGCGCCGTGATGGCATGGGCGGTCGCGACGGGCTGCCGCGCCCGCCAAACCGACGATGACGCCGATGCCAAGCGCGATGCCGAGGGTCGCGGTCGGGTTCGCCGCCATCCGATCACGAACCGCGCTGACGTAGCGGTCACTCTCCGACCTCGCGGCCTTCACGCGCTTCTTGCCACCTTCGCGAAGCGCGGCCGCGCCGGAGTGCGCGGCATCGCCGGCCGTCTTGGCGATGGCTTCGAGATCCTGGTGCAGCTGACCGACGTACTGGCCGAGATGGCGCACGTCGCGGGCGAATCTACGATCGGTACCCGGAACGGCCGGGGTGGCCGTGGCTGTGTCTAACATCGATCACCTCTTTGCATCGCGCGCGCCGCTCGGGCGTTCGCCTGGTTTCTTCCACTTCACCGCCGCCGACCACCTGTGCGATGGCGGCGGCTTGTGTTTCGTGCGAGTGAGCCTAGGGCTTCGCTTCGCGCTGGAGCACGATCTCGACCCGACGGTTGTTCGCGCGACCCTCAGCCGTGCCGTTGTCGGCGATCGGGCGTGACTCGCCTAGTCCGTGTGCTTGTACACGCGTGGCATCGTAGCCGCGCGACACGAGGTAGGAGCGAACCGCATCGGCCCGACGCTGGGACAGCTCGACGTTGTACGTGTCGGAGCCTTGCGAGTCGGTGTAGCCCTCGACCACCACGTTACGATCCTTCCGCGACGCGAGCGCGTCGACGACCTGATCGAGGCGCGATTCAGCGCCCGGCATCAGCACCGCTTCATCCGAACGGAAGAGGACGCTGCCCGACAGGGTGATCACCATGCCGCGCTCGTCTTCCTTGATCGCTGAGAGCTTGGCCAACGCTGCCTGTGCTTCGGCGCTCTTCGCCTCAGCCTCGGCACGAGCCTTCTGCTCGGTGGCAAGCTGTGCGGCGGTCATCTGACCCGTCTGCTGCGAGACCGCGAGCGCGGTGCGGGTCTGGTTGAGGTCGCGCTGCTTCTGCTCAGTCAGAATCTGTTGCTCGGTCGCCTTCTTCTCGGCCTCGGCGCGCGCGAGCTGCTCAGAGCTCAACTGCTCGGCGGTCTGCTGGCCGCTTCGCTGCGAGACCTCGAGCGCGGTCTTGGTCGCGGTCAGGTCCTGTGACTTCTGATTCAAGATCTCGCCCTGCTTCGCCGTGAAGTCGGTGTTCGCGCGGGCCTGGCTCTTCTGCTCGGTCGCGATCGAGGCCTGCGCCTCCGCCATCTCGGCCTTCCGCTGAGCGACGTAGGAGAGGTCCGCCGTCTGGTAAGAGCCGGCATCGTTCGAGTAGGACTTCTCGGCCACCGCGAGCGCGAGCTCGGCCTTGTGGAGCTCGGCCGGCGCCATCTGGGCCGCCGGGCCTTGGCTCGCCTGCAGGTAAGCGGAGCGCGCATCGACGAGCTCCTTCGGCGCGGTGCCGGCGCAGCCGAAGAGAGCGGCCACGGACGCGAGGCTGATCACTGTCGCGCTGATTTTCATCGTGGAGTCCTTCCGTCGGTTCATTTGTTGTCCTTTTGCAGCTGCACGACGCGGGCCATCGCCGCCGTGGCCTCGGTCTTCTCGCTCTCCTGACGGGAGAGCAGGAGTGCCAAGTCGGCGTCAGCTTCGGCGCGGGTCAGAAGCGATGTGGCCCGCTCCTTGTCGCCCTTCTCGCCGAGTACCTTGGCCTGGTCGAGCTCTTCCTTGGCCATCTGCAGGTGAAGCGAAGCGCGCGGAACGTCGGAGGCTCCGACCGCTTCCGCCGCGCGGATGGCGGAGGTGGACGACTCGGTGCGCAGCGCGGGGCTGCTTGCACAACCCGCGATCGCCGCGAAAACGAAGAGGCTCGCGATCCCGATGCGATGGTTCATGGATCCTTCTTTCATCTCGACGGCGACCGACCTCAGAAGTTGAGGCCGAAGGCCAGCGACGTTGTAAAACCGTTGAGCTTGAAGCCGTTCAGGGCGTACTCGGTGTCGTTCAACTTGATCTTCTGATCACCGAACGACGGGTTGGCCCAGACGTACCGTCCCTCGACGCCGATGAAGGCGTTGGGCGTGACGTTGACGTTCATGCCGACGCCGGTGTGAATCCCGAAGGTCGTGGTGCCGTTGAACGTGTTCAGGTTCTCGCTCACGTCGAACTTGGTGAAGTACGCGCCGATTCCGAGCTCGCCGTAAGGATCGACCGCTCCGGCCGGGATGAAGGCCTTGGCCGAGAGGAGAAGCGGAACCACGTTGAAGTCGGCCTGGCCGCTAGACGTGCCCGCGCTGACCGGATTGAAGCTTCCCTTACCCTTGAAGTAGCCGACGCCCAACTCGAGCGCGAGGGTGGGAAGGACGAAGTGGCCGAGCGCGATCTCGCCTGACACGCCGGTCTTGGTGTTGCCGTCGAAGGTGGTCTCGACGTTGACCTGGCTAAGGTTGAACGCTGCGCTCGGCGAATAGATGCCGCCCTTGAGCGCCATGTAGCTGCCGGGCCGGATCGCGCCGAAGGCTTGCGATCCCAGACACGCGACGCTGATCAGGGAAACGCAGAGCAGTGCTCGGCCCGCCATCGCGGAGGCCCGTGAGCAGCGCTGGTCGATGATTCGATGCATTACATTCTTCCCCTCGTAATCCGTCGCTGGATCAGCGTCCACTCCTGCGGTGCTTTCCCGCGTTAGTAGCTCTGACCGACCTGGCTCCGGTTCCTTGCACACAAGTAAGAGGAGTCAAGGGCCGTGCCAGAGGGAAAACCGCGCAACTCGAGACGGATGGCGCTCCGCGATCGGGACGGCTCAACACGGTCGATCAGAATGATGGCGCCAGCGCCAATGCGATGGACTCGCCGCCGCACGGCGTTTGCCTCCGCTCAGCACCGCGCGCGCTGGGGATCGCGCTTCGCCACGGCCGGCGCCGCTCTTCCCGCGGCTCCCAAGTCGCGCGTGACACGGCGACTACGAGCAGACAGGCCTTCCCGCGCTCGATCATTCATTCCGGGTTCGTCGCCTTTGGCGCGAGGGGTGCATTTGCGTCCCGCCGGCGGTACATCGGTTGCACAAGCAGCATAAGACCAAGCTTGAACAAGATCGCCACACGCGGCCGGGATCGCGTGGCTCGGGCGGATGGTCTCGTTCCCTCGGCCTGGGACTTCGATTAAACAAAAGGAGCTGTAGATGACCCTGTATAAGACGTTTGCTCTCGCCGCGCTCGCCTCGGCGATGATGACCTTCGGTGGAGTCCAACCCTGCGCGGCCGTCGAAGGCGCGCGTCACGTGGTCGACGCCTCAGCCATCCAGGCCCGGCTCGATCAGAAGCTCAGCCAGGCCGATACCGATCGACAGGCGATCCGGTCGATGCTCGAGCGCCCGGAGGTTCGGCAGATCGCGGGTGCCGCCGGCGTCGACCTCGCGCGCGCGAATGGCGCGGTTGGCCTGCTCTCCGGCGCCTCCCTTCAGTCGATGGCGGACCAGGCGCGGCTGATGAACCGGGACCTGACCGGCGGTGACGGCACGATCGTTCTCTCCGCCACCGGGGTGATCATCATCCTGCTGATCCTGATTCTGCTCGTGAACTGAGCGCGTCCCCTGCGAGCGGCTCGGATGTTCGGCCTCTGCCTCGCGGTGGCCGGTCTAGTTGGGGTGGCCACCGCGCGTGGCTCGACGATGATCGAGCCGCCACGCGCGGAGCCGTGGCTCGAGGTTCCTTACGTCCCGCAGAGCGGCGTGCTCTGCGGGGGTGCCGCCCTCGCCATGGTGCTCCGGTACTGGGGCGAGCCGCGCGTGATGGCGGAAGATTACGCCGCGCTCGCCGAGCCGGGCGCGATGGGGATTCGAACCGGCGCTCTCATCGATCAGGTCGAGGCGTCCGGTTGGTCCGCGCAGCTCCTCGATGGGAGTGATGTCCTGCTCGATCGTGAGCTCGCGCAGGGCAGGCCGCTCATCGTGCTCATCGGCGCAAGCCCCGGCGCCTTTCATTACGTCGTCGTCGTCGGTCGATCGAACGGGAAGGTGATCTTTCACGACCCGAACTTCGGGCCCTATCGCCGACGTGGCGAGGCCGAGTTCGATCGAGCGTGGAGTAAGAGCGATCGATGGACGCTGCTCGTGCTTCCGCCGCAGACCACGCCGCAGCTGGCGTCGCCCGTGACGTCGCGCGTGACCTCGCGAGGGACACAGCCCGCGGCCGACTTCGCCGTACCCGTCTCCAAGGCTCCACTCTGCGGGTGTGATTCGCTGATGGAGCGCGGCCTCCGTCTGGCGCAGGCCGATGACAGCACCGGCGCCGAGCGCGCGTTCCGAGCCGCGCAGGCGCTCTGCCCGATGAGCGCCGCACCTCTCCGCGAGCGCGCGGGCCTTCGCTTTCGTGCCGACGACTGGTCCGGCGCGAGCCGACTGGCGACACGCGCGCTCTTCCTCGATCCGAGTGACGACGACAGCTGGCGATTGCTCGCGGCGAGCCGCTTTCTCGCGGGCGAGGTCGACGGCGCGCTGTCGGCGTGGAATCGAATCGGCGAACCGCGAACCGACCTCACGCGGATCGATGGGCTCGAGCGAACTCGCTATGCAGCGGTGACCAGGCAGCTCGATCTCCCTCCCGGTCGCCTGCTCACGTCACGCGCGTTTCGCCTGGCGAGGAGACGTCTCGCCGAGATGCCCGCGCAGTCGGGTTTCCGACTGGATCTAAGGCCTCTATCCGAGGGCGAAGCCGAGGTGAACGTTGGATTGCTCGAGCGGCCGCTTCTGGTCGCTGATCGATGGAGCGTGACGCGACTCGTCGCCCGCGCCGCCCTCGGACACGAGGCATCGCTCGATCTCGCGAGCGTCACCGGCAATGGTGAGCTGATCACCGCGAGTGGTCGATGGGGGCGGGAGCGGCCGCGCGTCGCTCTCGCGCTTGCCGTGCCCGCGGCGACGGGCCGCCCCGGCGTGTGGCGGGTCGAAGGCTTCTGGGAGCGACAGGCCTACGCCCTTCGGTCTGGATCCGCCGCAAGCGACGCCGTAGCCGGGTCGACCACTCGGGAAGAGCGACGTCGCACCTCGCTCTCCTTCTCCGATTGGTTCGCGCCGAGCCTTCGCCTCGAGTTGGGCGCCGCGATGGATCAATGGTCCGATCGAGGCGCACACGTCTCGATCGATGGAGGAGTGGAAACGAGGTGGGCGCGCGATCGCCTTGCGCTCCGAATCCTGGCCGCGCGATGGAAGAGCTTGAATGGCGGTGCGTCCTTCGCGACCGGTGGAGCGTCCGTTCTCTTCCGCTCATGCGGCCTCGAAAATGTCGGCGGCTGGCAAGGCGATCTCGCACTATCGACCGCCACCATTGCCGCTCCGCTCGCCCTCTGGTCCTGCGCGGGAACGGGCGACGGCCGCGCTCCTTTCCTGCGCGCGCATCCCTTGCTGCGCGACGGCATCATCGCCGGCCATTCGTTCGGTCGCACGCTCCTTCACGGCACGATCGGGCGACAAGCATGGTCGTGGACGCTCGGGCCGCTTGCGCTTCGTTGGGCGCTCTTCACCGATGCGGCCAGGCCGTGGAGTGTCGGTGGCGCTCGCTGGCAGGTGGATGCGGGAACAGGGCTCCGTCTTCGCGCGCCGGGCTCCAGGGGAGAACTTCGGATCGACGCCGCGCATGGAGCGCGAGACGGACGCTCGGCTCTCTCAGTGGGGTGGCAGCTCGAGTGAAGCGGATCAGAGCGGAGCCGGCGTGCCGCCTTTGCCGCCGCGCGTTCCGCGAACCACGCCGTAGCTCTTGAGCTTCCGATAGAGTGTGGCCGAGCCGATGCCGAGCTGCTCCGCGGTGCGCGTCTGATTCCCGCCGTTCGAGTCGAGTGCGGCAATGATGTAATCCTTCTCGACGTCGTCCAGCGCTCGCACCGGTCCCGAGAGTGAAGGAATCGGGCTCGCCACGCGAACCTCTTCCGGCAGATCGTCGAAGTCGATCAGAGTGTCGCGGCCGAGCGCGACCGCTCGCTCCATCGCATTCTCGAGCTCGCGCACGTTGCCGGGCCAGTCGTAGCGCAGCAACTGGTCGGCGGCTCGCGGCGAGAGCCCCGTGACCGGACGCTTGAATCGCGTGGCCGCCTCGAGCAGGAGGACGCGAGCGAGCGGCAACACATCCTCGCGCCGATCGCGCAACGACGGAACGTGGAGCTGCACCACGTTGAGCCGGTAGTAGAGGTCCTTTCGAAAGAGACCCGCCGCGATATCGGCTGCCAGCTCGCGATTCGTGGCGGCCATCACGCGAACGTTGTCCGGCCGGTTCTTGCTCTCGCCCACCCGGCGGATCTCGCGTTCTTGGAGGACTCGCAGCAGCTTGACCTGCATGTCGCGCGAAACGTCTCCGATCTCGTCCAGGAGAAGGGTGCCGCCGTTGGCCGCCTCGAAGAGCCCGATCCGATCGTGGGTCGCGCCCGTGAAAGATCCTCGTGCGTGGCCGAAGAGCTCGCTCTCGAGCAACGACTCGGTGATCGCGCCGCAGTTGACCGCGATGAAAGGACCGCTCGAGCGCGCCGATTCGTCGTGGACCAGGTGCGAGATCAGTTCCTTCCCGGTCCCGCTTTCACCGGTGATGAGGCAAGTGGAGTCGACCTGCGCGATCCGCCGCGCGAGATCGACCACCCGGCGCATCGCCGCGCTCTTGACCACCATTCCGAGCGGGTCTTCCACCTCGGGCGCGACGCGAGTCAGCACCCGCTTCCTCTCGACCAACTTTCGCTCGGCGTCCTTCAGACTCTCGGTGATCCGATGGAGGGACGGCTCGAGCCACTCCTTCAGGTTCTCGACACGATAGAAGCGGAGCTCTTCCGCGCGAGCATCGCCCCACTCCTCGCGCGTGCGCCCGAGCAGGTGACACGCCGCATCGCCGCGCCCGATGCACCGCTCTTCCAGGACATAGATTTCCTTGCCGAGCGCTCGGCTCAGGTAACCGCTCGCCAGTCCGCAGATGGTCCAGCAGACCGAGTTGTCACTCCGTCCGAGGTGCGCGATGTGCTGCTCGGCTTCGTAGGAGCCGACGAGGGTCCGGCCTTCCTTGGTCAGCGAGCCGGGCGGGCCGGGCGCGAGACGGTACATGCCTTCCAGCATGTGCAATCGTCCGCCTGCCATATGCCAATCGTCTTCACGCTCCCACTGAAAGAGGTCCTGCATCGCCTCGGCCATCCGCCAGCCCTGTACAAAGCCGAAGCGGGTGAGCACGGCGCGCGCGGCGCTCAAGCCGAAGTGATTGACCAGCTCACGGCGGAGGATGCCCTTCGCGGTGGCATCGATGATGAGCGCTCGCTGACCGGCGAACTTGATCACGCCGGCGTCGGCGTCAAACTCCACCAGCTCACCGATGCTCAGGTCCTCGACTCGCATGCCGCATCCCCCTTTTGATCGACCGTGGACCAATCTGATCGACTGCTCAAGCTACCGTTTCACGGTGAGAGTTGAACAGCACTCGTTTAAGTCGCGGCATGGAAGTTAAACGACCCAACGCAGGTGGCTCCGTCGAACCATCGATCGCGTCATCATTCGCGTGCTTCAGTCGCGCCGAGCCAAGTCGATTTGCACAGGGAGGCGGAGGTGGATCAGATGGAGGCCCAGCTCAAACTCTGGAGCATCAGGATCGACCATCTCGCAGCCAGAACCCTACAGCCCGGCGTTCGCGCCAGCTTCGACGCGCTGATCTACATCGACGAGCTCAAGGCGCTCCACGCCATCGCCGTGGCCGAATACGAAGCGATTCGGAACGCGGCGCCGGAGAAGCGCGCTGAGCTCATGGCCGGTCTGAGCGGCGTCTGGGACGACCTCGGAACCGCGCTCAAGGTGAAGAGGCCTCCGACTTAGCGGCGAGGCCGCGTCCCGCGGGGGATCCCCGCCACGCATCGAGAAGACGAGACGCGCAGGTTTCAACGCGAAGCCTTCCCCCTCGGCTCATGCCCACAAAGAGAGGTATCCATGAAGAAGCTCCAACTCGCGAGCCTTGGCCTGCTCGTCCTCGTCGCCGCGGCGAGTGCGATCGGCTGTACAAAAGATTCGAGCGCCATTCGAACCGCGGAGGCGACGCGGAAGCCCGAGGCACGGAAGCCCGAGGCCGAGAAGCCCCGCTTCGTTTCGCTGGTCATCCCGGTCGGGTCGAGCCTCATCGCTTCGCTCACCACTCACCTCTCAACCGAGACCAACCACGACGGCGATGGCTTTGACGCGACCACGATCGATCCGGTCATGGTCTCGGGCCGCACGGTGATTCCGGCCGGCGCGCGCATCCACGGTGTGCTTCGCGATGTACAGGCATCGGGCCGGGTGAAGGGCCGCGCGCGGATGACGCTCGCCTACGAATCGATCTTCGACGCGGAAGGCAAGAGCCACTCGCTCTCCGCCCAGCCGCTCACCTTGCAGGCCGCGTCCGACACCCACAGCG
Organism: uncultured bacterium; assembly: GCA_964652115.1. GTDB lineage: Bacteria > Eisenbacteria > RBG-16-71-46 > CAIMUX01 > CAIMUX01 > JADJQY01. The sequence goes on from CAZZAH010000073.1 coordinate 8,457, forward strand.
ACGTCGAGAAGATCGCCGCGGGCGGCGTGCTCGGCGCGATCGTCGGCGGAATCGCCGGCGGCGGTAAGGGCGCCGCGATCGGCGCCGGAGCCGGTGCGGGCGCGGGCACCATCCTGATGCTCGCGACCAAGGGAGAGGACGTGGAGCTCGAGGCCGGGCAGAAGCTCAGCATCTTGACCACCTCTTCGACCAGCGTCGACGTACTCGCCCAGCTGTAGAACGCAACTTGCGCGAAGGTCCCGGCGCTTGCCGGGACCGAGGAACGCCAGGAGGAAAGATGAAGATCACGAGAAGCACGCTCTTCGCCAGCGCGCTCGGATTGATGATCGCACCGGGCCTCGCCACCGCAACGCCTGACAGCGACGTCGGCTTTCGTGGCTGGGGCCCACGCCTCGGGTTGTCGGTCAATCCGGATCAGGTGCACTTCGGCGCTCACCTCGACTTCGGCAACTTCGCGCGTCACGTGCGCTTTCAGCCGAACCTGGAGATGGGCTTCGGCGACGACGTGAAGCTCGTCGCGTTGAACGCCGAGGCTTCCTATCGCTTCAGCTCGTATGGGGACGTCTGGACTCCCTACCTCGGCGGCGGAGTCGGGGCCAACATCAAGAGCGTCGACGTCGCCGGACACAGCAACTCGGAGACCGACCTCGGGGTCAACCTGCTCGGCGGGATCGAGAAGGGACTCTCGAACGGCGACCGTTTCTTCATCGAAGGCAAGGTCAGCTTGAACGACGTCCCCGACGCCAAGGCGACGATCGGCTGGACCTTCTATCACTAATCCGGATCCGGGACTTCACGGAACGACGGTCGTCGCTCTCTCGCTTGCGCGACCGCGCCACTCGCTACCAGGGGGATTTCACATGACACACGTACAAGTCACGCTTGCCGCCGTCCTTTGCCTCGCGATCGCGGCGCCCGCCTCGGCGCAATCGCTCGGAGTGCTTCAGTCGGCCGAAACGATGGACCGTTCGAGCTTCAAGCTGATGCTCGCTCCGATGATGGTGTTCGGTAAGGACGGCGCGGACGACACCTTCGGCGCGGTGGTTCGCGGAGGTTACGGCTTCACAGAGCGCTTCGACGCCGAGGCCAAGCTCGGCTTCTTCGAGCACAGCACCGTCGTCGGCGCCGACGGCGAATTCTGGCTGATGAAGGACCAGGAAAAGGACGCCGGCATCGACATCTCGTTGGCCGTCGGCCTGCACAAGTCGTTCGGCAAGGACAATGCGCTCGACACGATGGGCTTCGAGCTGACGCCGCTGGTGAGCGGGCATATCGGCACGAGCGTGGAGCTCTACGGCGCGCTCGACGTCTCGTTCGAGTCGATCAGTGACGCGCCAAAAGGCGTCGACGACTCCTTCACCAGCGTTCACATCGTCCCCGGGATCGAGTACCGGCTCTCCGACCAGGCCGACCTGGTGGGCGAGATCGGGGTCGCGGTCAACGACGAGTCGTCGACCTATGCCGCGGCCGGGCTCGCGTTCTACTTCCGTTAACGGTACGGGGTCGCGGCGGCACCTCGCCCTCGCGAACCGAGCGGACATTTCACAAAGGAGGGTCGCATGCCCAGAGCAGCAACCTTGACCGTCATGATGCTGGGGTTGATCAGTTGGGGATTCAGCACCAACGCACAGATCTCGCCGGAGACGCGGGCGGGAATGACCTTGATTCCGACCGGTCTCCAGGAGCTTAAGACTCTGCGGGTCATCAGCACTCGCAAGGCGCCGGCACGCGACGGTGTGATCACCAGGGTGTACACGCAGACCGAGCCCTCGCCGGGCAATACCTACCTCAACTTTCACGTGGAGCTCTCCTCCACCAGCGGGCCGTTCGTGCTCTGCTCGAGCAGGATTGGGCTCCAGAAGAATGCGAGCGACGAATCGGCGGTGCTCCTGCCCGCGGCCGGCAGCTTTTACACGCCCTTCGACTGGTTCTTGGACGACGGTCTGCTGGAGCTGCGGGGTGATTCGCTCACGGTAAATGAGCGGGCGATTCTGCAGTTCACGATCGAGGTGCCACAGGCCGGCCTCGACGATCTCACCCTCTACGTCCGCTCGCAGAGAATCGGCACGGTCGGCGAGATCCGGGACCGAATCGATGAGGACGGCGTCAGTAACTAGCCGGTCCGAGCACGGAGCGGAAAGAAGGACCTATGTTCTGTTCGCAGTGCAAGCTAACATGCGAAGGCTGAGCCGGTCTCTCGGGGAGGAGCTGAAGCATCTCCGAGTTCGAGCCGGCATCACGTTGCGTGGCCTCGCGGCCACGGTCGAAGCCTCGGCGGCGCACGTCTCCGATATCGAGCACGATCGCCGCCGTCCCTCCGATGAGCTGCTTCTTAGAATCGCCGACGCACTCCAGTCGGTGGGCGCGACCTTCGAGCTATTCGATCGCTTCGCTACCGGATTGGACATCGAAACGCGAGAGTGGGCCGCTTCCACTCCGGGCGTCAGGAAACTCTTTCGAGTGGTGAGGCTGTCGGGTCATCCCCCGCTCGACCTCCTCCCCGGGTTTGAACAAGTCATCAGGCGCAAGAAAGCCGGAACGAAACGAAACATCCCAATGAAGTGATCGTCGCCGCGGTCGCCCCGCGGCGCGAAAGCTGGTCGTGGTGATCCCGACGATTCGTTTGCCGCGTCCCCCTGTCCGCTTTTCGGGCGACGAGCAGCCTCTGCGTTCAGAGTTGTTCAGCGCAGACCAGATGAAGCAACACGGTCGAACGCTCGCGAGCCTTCATCAGGGCGTGACGGGGCGAGGTCCCGACCGGTTGCTCCCGAGGCTGGTCGAGAATGAGCGTGTTCTCTTTGACACGCGCGATCTGGTGACCGAAGCGATCCGGACGAATCGCCGCATCACACCCGCCGGTGAATGGCTGCTCGACAACTTCCATCTGATCGAAGAGCAGATCCGCACCGCGCGTCGCCACCTGCCGAAGGGCTACAGTCGCGCGCTCCCCTCGCTCGAAGGCGGAACTTCGGCCGGCTTTCCGCGGGTCTACGACATCGCGCTCGAGACCATCGCGCACGGCGATGGGCGAGTCGATCCGGAGAACCTGACCAGCTTCGTCAGCGCCTATCAAACGATCACTGTGCTGACGCTCGGCGAGCTCTGGGCGATCCCGATCATGCTGCGCCTCGCCTTGATCGAGAACCTGCGCCGCGTCGCGGCCCGAATCGCGGCCGACCGCATCGATCGCAATCGCGCCGATCACTGGGCCGACCAGATGACGGAGGCGGCCGAGAACGATCCCAATGGGCTGATCTTGGTAGTGGCCGACATGGCGCGCTCCGATCCGCCGATGGTCAGCTCCTTCGTGGCGGAGTTGGTGCGTCGCCTTCAAGGACGAAGTCCCACCCTCGCCCTGCCGCTGACCTGGATCGAGCAGAGGCTTGCCCAATCGGGCCTCACGATCGAGCAGCTGGTCCAATCTGAAAATCAGCAGCAGGCCGCGGACCAGGTTTCGATCAGCAACAGCATCGGCAGCCTTCGCTTCCTCGGCGCCATGGACTGGCGCGAGTTCGTCGAGACGATGAGCGTGGTCGAAGCGACGCTGCGAACGGATCCGGCCGGAGTCTATGCGGGCATGGACTTCGCGACGCGCGATCGATACCGGCACGTCGTCGAGCGGATGGCGAAGCGAAGCGATCTCTCCGAAGCGGAGATCGCGCGGCTCGCGGTCGACCTCTCCGTTGCCCACGCGAGCGGCGAGCGATCGGCCCATGTCGGTTTTCATCTGATTGATCGTGGCGTCGCGGGATTCGAGCGACGCGCGCGCGTTCGATTGTCGGCCGGCGAATCGATGCGTCGTGTGACCGGCCACTTCGCCCTCCTGGCGTACCTCGGTCCGATCGCGCTCCTGACCGCGGCGATCGCGAGCGGGCTGACCTGGATGGCGGCATCGTCAGGACTGCGCGGCGGCGCGCTGATTGCGATCGGGATCGTGACCGTTGTCGCAGCCAGTCAGCTCGCGGTCGAGCTGGTGAACTGGGTGGCAACCCTCTTCGCTCGTCCTCGCCTTCTGCCGCGGATGGACTTCGCCACCGGCATCCCCGACGAAGGTCGAACGCTCGTCGCGATCCCGACCATGATCGCGAGCCTCGAGGTGATCGACGAGCTGG
>CAZZAH010000074.1:0-8516 GCA_964652115.1 uncultured bacterium
CGCCCGCTCGCGCGCGTTCATGGTCAGTGATGCGGCGCGCTCGAACTCGGCTCGAGCTTCGTCGAATCGGCCGAGCTTGTGCAGGAGATCACCCCGCACGCTCGGCAGGAAATGGTAGCGCGCGAGGCTCGGCTCCGATCGAAGCGCGTCGACGAGCTCGAGGCCGGCCGCCGGACCCTCCGCCATCGCAACCGCCACCGCGCGGTTGAGCTCGATCACCGGCGAGGGCATTTGCCGCGCAAGGTCGCCGTACAGCGTCGCGATTCGGACCCAGTCGGTGTCTTCAGACTTGCGCGCGCGAGCGTGACACGCGGCGATCGCGGCCTGAAGGGCGAAGGGTCCGAGCGCCCCGCCCAGCGCCTCGGCTCGCGCGAGTGCGGCGAGCCCGCGACGAATCAGGAGCTGGTCCCATCGCGCGCGATCTTGCTCGAGCAGGAGGATCGGATCGCCCGACGGGCCGACGCGCGCGCGGGCGCGAGACGCCTGAATCTCCATCAACGCCACGAGGCCATGCACCTCGGGCTCGTTCGGCGTGAGCCCGGCCAAGATGCGGCCGAGCCGAAGCGCGTCCTCGCACAGCGCCGGTCTAAGCCAGTCCTCGCCCGCCGTCGCCGAGTAACCCTCGTTGAAAACCAGATAGATCACGTCGAGCACCGAAGCGAGGCGCGCCTTGAGCTCCTCGCCCGCGGGCACCTCGAAGGGCACCTGCGCCTCGGCCAGCGTCCGCTTCGCTCGGACGATGCGTTGCGCGATGGTCGACTCCGGCACGAGATACGCACGCGCTATCTCGACCGTCGAGAGACCGCCCAGGAGCCTGAGCGTCAGCGCGACCCGCGCCTCCGGCGAGAGCACGGGATGGCAGGCGGTGAAGATTAGGCGAAGCAGATCGTCGCCCATGTCCTCGTCGAGCGGCGGCTCCCAGGCGACATCCGCGCTGGCGTCGATCTCGCGCCCCAGCTCCTCGTGCTTCCGCTCCGACATCGCGCGGCGGCGAAGGAGGTCGATGGCGCGATGCTTCGCGGTCCCCATCAACCAAGCGCCCGGATTGCGCGGCGCGCCGCCCTGCGGCCACTGTTCGAGCGCGGCGACGAGCGCGTCCTGCGCGAGCTCCTCGGCCAGCCCGACGTCGCGGGTCATGCGCGCGAGGGCGGCGATGATCTTGGCCGATTCGATGCGCCAGACGGCCTCGATGGTGCGGTGGATGTCGCTCACGGAGAGCGATCAGAACATCTTCCCCGCTCGCGACGCAACGCCGCGGATCGAGCGCTAGCGCCTTCGCCTCAGCCTCCGCATCAAGGATCGAAGCGCGAAGTCGAGCAGCCCCCGACGCGTGAAGGCCGAGAGCCCGTCGAGCAGAGAGGCGATCGTGCGCTGACCCGGCGGATACGCGAGGTAGATCGGCATCCATCCGGTCGGTCGAAGCTTCGCCTTGAACGCGCGCAGCCCTTCGAAGTTGTAGAGCGCGGTGAGCGTCTGCCGTGCCCATCGAAGCGGAGCCGCCACCTCTCCCGCAAGCGGCGCGAGGCCGAGCGTGAGCCACGGCGATCCGCCCTCCGCCGCCCAACGCATCGCCGCATCGACCAGCAGCTCGCCCGTTCCATTGGGCGCGGCGGGATCCCGCACGAGATCCTTGAGGAACCAACCATGCCGAACGGGCACGGGCACCAGACCGGCGAAGCCGACCAGCGTGCCCTCTCGCTCGGCCACGAAAACGACGCTGTCCTCCGCGAGCTCGAGCGGCTGCACACCCACGAGGAACGTCATCGGGGCGAGGCCGCGCGTCGCGAGCCATCGTTCCGCCGCGCTGGACATCGCCTCTCGCATCGATTCGCTCGCGGCGGCCTCGAGATCGATGCGCCTCACCATCACGCTCTTCGCGCGCGCGCGCCGGAGCTGTTGGCGAAGGCTGGCATGACGCTCGACGATCGACTCCCAGCGAGCGGGATTCCACAGAGGCTGCTCACCGATCCGGATCGTGCGGAGCTCGTCTCCCGCCGCGATGCGCAGGCGATCTTCGCTCGCGAAGAAGACGGCGCGCCGCCCTCGGGCCCTCGCGGTGGTGACGAACCCGCGGGCCACCTCGACCAGCGAATCGTCCGGCGCGATCGGAGCACCGGCCGCGACCCATGCGCGCCCCGTGTCGACGTAGGCGACGCACGCGTCATCGCCGTGGAAGAAGTAGAGGAAGCCGGCGCCGAGGGTCTGGAACGCGGTGGCATTCCAGCCATGCCGCCGAAGCGCCTGCAGCACGCGGCTTCGATCGAACGAGGGATCCGCTGTCGCCATCGCAAGTCGGCGCGTCGATGAAGCGCCGCCGCCTAGGTCAGCGAGCCCGGATTCTCCGCGATCGCTTTGAGGTTGGAGAGCCCTTGCTCGAAGTCCTTGCCGACGATCTGCTCCATGTTCATGAAGAGGCCGAAGATCTTCATGATGAACTTCGAAGGCCCGTACATCTCCCAGGTGACGCGCGTCCCCTTCCCCTCAGGCTCGAGCGTGAACTCCGCGGTGTTATGCGCCTCGAAGGGCTGCAAGAAGTCGAGCTTGATCAGGACCTTGCTCGTCGGCGTCGCGGTCAGGATCTCCATCCGCCCAGAGCCGACCTCCTTGTTGCCGGTCCACTCGTAGATCGCGCCGCGTCCGTCGGCCGGTCCGCTGTAACTGCGCTGCAGCGCCGGATCACGCTTCTCCCACGGCGACCACGCGACCCACTTGTGAAAGTCTTGAATCAGGGCGAAGAGGCGATCGGGCGGCGCTTGGATCACCTCCGAGCGCCGCACACGGAAGGTGTTCGGTTTGGACGCGGCCAGCGCGAGGATGGCGACGACTACGACGGCAAGCACGAGGAGCACGATTTGCAGCATGGGCTTCTCCGGGATTGGGATCTTCGGTCGCCTCGTAGCTTGCCGTCTTCGCGTGGCTGCGTCGACTAGCTCTTCTCCTTCGTCCGCTCACGCAGCCGGTCCTCGGCCTCGCGAAGCTCCGGTGTGAAGGCCTCACCGAAGTCGGCGGCCTCGAAGACGGGGCGGATCTCGATCTGGCTCGGCCCGAGATGAGGATTCGGGCAACGACGCACCCACTCGATCGCCTCCTCCATCGACTTCACCTGCCAGAGCCAGAAGCCTGCGATCAGCTCCTTCGTTTCCGCGAAGGGACCGTCGGTGACCGTGCGCTTCTCGCCGTCGAAGAAGACGCGAGCGCCGCGCGAGCTGGGGTGCAGCCCCTCACCCGCGAGCATGATGCCGGCGTTGACCAACTCCTCGTTGAACTTGCCCATTGCGGTCATAAGCTCCGTGCTCGGCATGATGCCCGCTTCCGAATCCGACGTCGCCTTGACCATCACCATGACGCGCATTGTCATCTCCTTGTCTTGAGGTTTCGAGCGGCCTGTCCGGCCCGCCCGGGCCGTCTCCGCTTCTAACCCTGCGTCGAACGGCAGGGCGCGAGATCGACATGCGCCCCAACTTTTTTTGGGCCTCGAGGCGGGCGCTCAGCTCGTCTTGCGAGACCGAAGCGCGTCGATGCTCCAAGGCCCCGGCCCCGCGGCGGAGAGGTAGAGCCAGACGAAGCAGTAGAGAACAGCCGGAACGCCACCATTCATCACTGGCCAGAAGCCCTTCGGCTGGTGGAATTGGAAGTACGCGACCGCCATCTCGCCCGCGAGGACGAACGCGATAGGTCGCGTGCAGAGCCCGATCATGAGGAGCGCGCCGCCGAGGGCTTCGAGCACGCCGCCGAACCAGATCTGCGTGGGAAACACCGCCGTCATCCCGCCCGGCATCGTGGTCGGATAGCCGAAGAGCTTGGTCGTGCCGGCGAGCATGAACATGAGGCCCGCCACGATGCGGAGAAGGCTCCTTAGCTCCGGCGCCCAGGCCGACCAACGATTCGAGAGGCTGCTCATTCGTATCTCCTTAATCCGTGGAGCGGGCTGGGCGCGCGAATCGCTTTGCGGAACGAGCGCGCGCTTTCAATGCCTCCTCCTCGCGAGTGCGAGGCGGCGCGGTGGTCTCGAGCGAGGAGAGAAGCGTGCGGCAGACCGCCGCGACCTCATCGACCGCGGTCTGAAACGCGGCGTCGTTCGCCTTCGATGGACGCGTGAAACCGCTCACCTTCCGCACGAACTGAAGTGATGCGGCCTTTACCTCCTCCTCGGTGACGGGCGGCGCAAAGTTGAACAGGGTCCGGATGTTTCTACACATCGCCATCGCCTCCAGCGTGAGCTTGGCTTGCGCCTACTTCGAGCCCTTCGTCGCGCCCGAGAGGTAGAGCGTCTGATGCGGGTAGTCGAGGTCAACGCGGAAGCGCTTGAGCAGATCGCTCGCGAGCGCGCCGACCACGGGGCTCGTCATCTTGGGGCTGATCTCCGCTTCAAAGACGCGCGTCGAATCGGCGGCGATTGCCTGATCCTGAAGCTCGATCGTGCCCCACCGCAACGAGGCGTCCCGCGCGCCCCAGCTCGACAGCGTCGCCGTCGACACGCGTGTGCGCGGCGCGCCGGTTTCGATGAGGAGGCCGTAGCGCGCGCCCTTCACCTCGACCTCGGTGCGCGCGAGACCCAAGGCCGCGGAGACCGGCATCGACATCGGCTCGCCGATCGGCGCGATGACGCCGGCGCGAGAGAGGGTCATCGAGCCGGCGGGATAGTCGAGCACCACGTGGTATTGGCAGAGAAGTCGACCGGGCAGGATGCCATCCGCGTGCGCCTCGCCTTCGAGCGCGTCCTCGGACTTGAGCAGCACGGTCGGCGCCGCCGCCTCGAGGTCGAGCGGAAACTCGCCCGCGAAGGCTTGAACCGGCGTCGTGATCGGCGCGACCTCGCGGATGGCGTCGCCGTTCTCCGCACGCACGAGGTCGCCCCACTGAAGATCGACATCGTGCGCCAAGGCCTCGGTCATGTAGAAGGCGTCGGCGCCGGTGTCGACGAGAAAGCGCGCGCTCCGCACCGTCCCGTTCGCGCGCGCGAAGAGGAGGTCGACGAAGGGCCGATCACCTTCGAGCACGAGCGGAACGGTCACGCGATCGACGGTACCGATCTTCTTCGGCGCCGGATGGCAGGCGAGCATCGGGAGAAGGACGAGCATGGCCGCCGCGCGAATCCGCATCGCTACTTGCCGGTGAAGAGCGTCCGCTCGTCGACGAAGCAGAGCCCGTTGCCGAAAGGATCGGTGGTGTAGAAGGACCGTTCGCCCCAGGGACGGGTCACGATCTCGCCCGCCGGCTTGCCATGCACTTCTTCGCTTGCCAGGCAGTCGAGCGCGACCGCTCTCTTGTGCACGGCCTCGAGGTCCTCGACCGAGAAGTAGATGTAGTCGGCGTTCGGCCGCGCGGGCTCGCCGTCCGCGGTGGGATCGAGCAGCGCCAGGATCACCGTTCCGCAGTCGATGTAGTGCCGCGAGCCGCGGATTCGGCGGCCCGGGTCGCCGAGCAACTCGGCATAGAACGCGGCCGCGCGATCGAGGTCGCTGACTTGGAGAATGACGCGATAGAGGGCCGGGGTGCTTGCCATCGTGTGCTCGTCCTTCTTAAGAGTGTTTCTGAAGCGCCGCGCGAGCTTGCTCCGCGATCGATGCCGCGGTGAAGCCGAACTTCTCGAGGTTGATGTTGCCCGGCGCCGAAGCACCGAAGGAGTGCATCGCGACCGAGGCGCCGCGCGGATTCGCGTAGCGATCCCAACCGAAGGCGGAGGCTGCCTCGACCGTGACGCGAATGCCGTCCGCCGCACCGAGCACCGCCGCGCGATACGACGGCTCCTGCGCTTCGAACAACTCCCAGCACGGCAGGCTCACCACGCGCGCCGCGATCCCCTCCTTCGCGAGCAGGTCGGCCGCCTCGATCGAGGCCGAGACCTCGGAGCCGGTGGCGACGAAGGTGAGGCTCTTCTTGCCGGTAGCCTCGCGCAGAACGTACCCACCGCGCGCCACTCCCTCCGACGCACCCGCGCCGCCGGCGCCGCGGTCGAGCTGCGGCAGCTTCTGTCGCGTGAGGACGAGGCAGGTCGGGCCATCCTTTCGCGCCATCGCCGCCATCCACGCCTCGGCCGTTTCCCGCGCGTCGGCCGGCCGGATGATGTGAACGCCTGGAATCGCGCGGATCGACGCGAGGTGCTCGATCGGCTGGTGTGTCGGACCATCCTCACCGAGAGCGATCGAATCGTGTGTATAAACGAAAACCGACGGCAGCTTCGAGATCGACGCCAGGCGAAGCGTCGGCCGCATGTAGTCCGAGAAGACGAAGAAGGTGGCACCGAAGGGCCTGAGCCCGCCGTGCGCCGCGATGCCGTTCACGATCGAGCCCATGCCATGCTCGCGCACGCCGAACTGGATGTTGCGTCCTGTGCGCTCGCCTGCCTGGAAGTTCGTCGATGACGTGATGAAGGTCTTGGTTGAAGGATCGAGGTCGGCCGAACCGCCGACCAGCTCGGGCACGACACCGGCGAGCTTCTGGATCGCCTTCGCGCCGGAGTCGCGGGTCGCCTCGGGCTTGCCGTCGGCGCCGAAACCCTCGAGCGCGCTCTCCCATCCGGCGGGAAGATCGCCGCGCATCACGCGCTCGAATTCGGCCGCGTCGGCGGGATGGTCCTTCTTGTAGGCGGCGAAGCGCGCGTTCCACTCGGTGCTCCACGCCTTGCCGCGTTCCTTCCAGCCTTCGAGGTTCGCGCGCACCTCGTCAGGCACCAAAAATTGCGCGTCCTCCGGCCAGCCGTAGACGCGCTTGGTCAGCTTCACCTCGTCGGCGCCGAGCGGCTCGCCGTGCGCTTCCTTCGTGCCGGCGCGATGCGGGCTGCCGAATCCGATGATGGAGCGGACGAGGATCAAGCTCGGACGCTCCTGGTCCGCCTTGGCGTCCTTGATCGCGCGATCGATCGCGTCGAGGTCGTTGGCATCGGCCACGCGCAGCGTCTGCCATCCGGCAGCCTTGAAGCGCGCCTCGACATCCTCGGTGAATGCGAGCGCGGTCGAGCCGGCGATCGAGATCTTGTTGTCGTCGTAAAGGAAGATCAGCTTGCCGAGCTTCAGGTGGCCGGCGAGCGAGCAGGCCTCGTACGACACGCCCTCCATCAAGCAACCATCGCCCGCGATGCCGATCGTGTGATGGTCGACGACCGTGTGCCCGTCCTTGTTGAAGCGAGCGGCGAGCATCCGCTCCGCGATCGCGAGGCCGACCGCGTTCGCGATGCCCTGCCCGAGCGGGCCGGTCGTCACTTCGACGCCGGCGGTGTGCAGCCGCTCCGGATGTCCCGGCGCCTTCGAGCCCCACTGGCGGAAGTGCTTCAGCTCCTCGAGCGGCAGGTCATAGCCCGCGAGATGCAGCATCGAGTAGAGCAGCATGCAGGCGTGCCCGTTCGAGAGGACGAAGCGATCGCGATCGGCCCAGTGAGGATCGGTCGGATTGAAGCGCAGGTGATCGCGGTAGATCGCGTAGATGACGGGCGCGAGCGCCATCGGCGTGCCCGGATGGCCCGAGTTCGCCGCCTGCACGGCATCCATCGAAAGGGTGCGGATCGTGTCGACGACCAGGCGGTCGATCTCCTTCGCGGTCATGGTGCCTCCCCGTGAATCGGTCATCGAGTGCCTCCCCATCCGGGATGGCGGTAAGTGAAGATCCATCCCAGCAGCCCAAGTTGCACCATCGCGCCCGGTGCGAGGCTCGGCGGATTCTTGCCGTGGATCACGCGCCAGAAGAAGGCCGAGCCGTGGAGATCAGGGCTGAACTGGTGCACCGTCTCCACGTTCCCTTGATAGTGAAGATAAAGCCCGACGATCCCGGCAAGCACGAAGGCGGCCGTCGTGATGCGGAAGGCTTGCAGGCTCGCGGCTCCGCCACCGATCGCGTTCCATCCGAGGAAGACGAGCCCGAGCGCGAGCAGCACGAGCGGCACCAGCTGCAGCGTCTCCTTCGTGTGGACGAGGAGCAGAAGCTCCGTCGTGAGGCCGAAGGTTCCGATCACGAAGACGGCGCGAAGAAGCTGGCGCATCATGGCGAGCGTATCGGGCTCGCGGGAAAGCTGGATCGAGCTCATGGCACCTCACTGAAAGACGCCTTACTGAAAGACGATCGTGAGGCGAGAGCTTGCCACGGATGGATCGTGTGCGCCAGATGCGTGCTTACTGGCCGGCCTCGAGCGGATCGTCCGCTCCGATCGTGGTGCGAAGGACGACGCGTCGGGTCGCCACCAATCGGCTCGCGCGACTGACCGCCTTCGCCGCGGGCTGGCTCTTCTCGATCACGACCTCGACGCCAAGCCCACTGACCCGCCTGCCGTCATGATCCGCCAGATAGCTCTGCGGAATCGGGAGGGCGCCGCTCTTCGCGCGAAACAGGGCCGGCCCGATCGTCTTTCGGATCGCCTCGGGATCGTTCGTGCTTCCCGCCTCGAGCACCGTCGTCCCGGTGCTGTCGACGTAGGTGTGCGTTCGATAGACGACGAGCTCGCATGCCTCCTCGAGGTCGCCCCACTCGATCGTGATCGGCGCGCCGACCTCGACTCGCTCCGGCAGCGAAAATTGCTCGAGCGA